>JBAYVI010000041.1:0-22167 GCA_041674625.1 Melioribacteraceae bacterium
GATTTTGATGAGAATGCAATTACTTCAATTTCTCTGGAAGAAGTTATCGATAGTTTTAATCTAATTACAAAAAGACAGGTTGCAAATGCTTAAGCCAAGTGATTATGAAAAAAAACTTCAAGAATATTTCAACAACAATCAATATGATGATGCGTTAATATATCTTGAAGGGCTCAATTCAAGTGGAAATTTAGATACAGATTTTAAAAAAGAAGTTATCTCCCAAATAGGGAAAATACATTTTTATAGTGATAGAATTAAAGAAGCAAGAAAAAGCTGTATGGATATATTAGATATTGATCCCACTGATTTTTATGCAAGAATATTCTTAGCTCGAATTTTGGAAAAAGAGGGAAAACCAAAATCCGCAATGAAGTTATTAAAGAATGTTTATAACTCAAATAAGAATAGAGAGCATCTCATTTATTTTATTAAAGAACTAATCTCAGAATTAAAACATGATGACAATGAAATAGAAGAATTAATATTTCATAATAATGAACACGTTAAAGAGACAGAAAATAGTCCTTTAGTTTCAGTTATTATATTATGCTATAATAAAATCGAATTCACCGAGAAGTGTTTAGTAGCATTATTTAAGAATACAAATAATGATAACTATGAAGTAATTGTAGTAGATAATGCATCAATTGATGATACTTCCGGATTATTAGAGAGTTATGGCGATAGAATTAAATTTATTAAATCAAAAATAAATTTAGGATTTGTTGGAGGTAATAATTATGCAGCAAATAGTGCAAAAGGAGAATACTTAGTTTTTCTAAACAACGATACAGAGGTAGAGGAAAATTGGCTTGAAAATTTATTATTAGTTTTTCGATATTATCCAAAAGCAGGCGCAGTTGGTTCAATGTTAGTATATCCGGATGGGAAACTTCAAGAAGCCGGGGGTGTAATATTTAATGATGCAAGCGGATGGAATTATGGCAAGAATGATAGTCAATTAGATTCTAAGTACAGATATGTAAGGGAAGTAGATTATTGCAGTGGAGCTGCATTAATGGTTAAGAAAAATCTATTTGATAAATTAGGTGGATTCGATGATAGATACGCACCGGCATATTACGAAGATACCGATTTATGTTTCGGGATAAGAAAACTTGGGTATAAGGTTTATTATACTCCATTTTCTAAGGTAACTCATTTTGAGGGTGCTACTTCAGGAACAGATCTAAACTCGGGATTTAAGAAATTTCAAGTAATAAATGGTCCTAAATTCATTGACAAATGGGAAAATGAATTAAAGCTACAATGTCCAAACAATGCGGATTTAATGTACCATTTTACGGATAGGAATAAAGGGAAACGGGTACTTATTATAGATGACATACCCCCATTACCAGATAGAGCGGCAGGTGCTCTAAGGCATTATCATACTTTAAATCAAATGTTAGAACTCGGTTATAAAGTTACTTATGTGCATTTAATGGGTAAACAATTCTCGGATAGCAATGCAAAAAAATATCTAACCTATTTCAGAATGAAGGGGGTAGAATTTATTTGGTTTAATTATGAATCATGGTGGAACATGAGGAATAGTCCAAACCTACCAGAAATTACAAATTCTTTAATCGAAAGTTTAGATCTCGAAAAGCGTGGATTTGATTTAGTGTATATTGCTTTTTGGCACATAGCTGAATATTTTGTTGAAATAATTAGAAGAAAAATACCGGAAATCCCAATTCTTGTTGATACTATGGATATTCATTATTTGCGTGAATTACGTCAAGCAGAAATGAGCGGAAAACCTGAATTAAAAAAGAGTGCCGAACTAAATAAGAAGAAAGAAATAGCTTTATATAAGAAAGTTGACTGTGTAACTACTGTAACAGAAAACGACCGATTGGAATTAAGAAAATATCTACCAGAGAAATCGATTTTAATATTAACAGATGTTCATGATCCCAAAGAAACAAAGACAAAATTTGAGGAGAGAAGAGATTTTGTTTTTGTTGGAAATTTCAATCATAATCCAAATGAAGACGCTGTGCTATATTTTGTTGATGAAATATTCCCATTGATAAAAGCCAAACTGCCTGATGCAAAATTTTTAGTAGTAGGTAATAATCCCTCCGAAAAAATTAAAGCTCTCGAATCCGAAAACATTATTGTTACTGGCTGGGTTCCAGAAGTAGAACCCTATTTAGAAAAAAGCAGAGTATCGGTTGTACCATTAAGATATGGTGCAGGCAATAAAGGAAAAGTTGGTGAGACACTATCTCATGGTTTGCCAATGGTTTCAACTACAATTGGCGCTGAAGGAATGAATATTATTGATGGTGAACATTCTTTTGTTACTGATGACCCAAAGGAATTTGCGGAAAGAGCAATAAAATTATATAATGATAAATCTCTTTGGGAAACATTTTCTATTTCCGGTAAGGAATTAATCGCCAGTATATATTCAAGCGAATTAATGAGAAAGAGATTAGATTATATTCTTAGCTTTAATAGTCGTGCAAAATTTAATTCGAAATTTGCGATCGAATTTCCAAATCCACCAAAAGTTTCAATTATTATTGTCACCTACAATCAATACGAATTTACTGCTAAATGTATATCTTCGCTTTTTAAATACACTCATGAGAGTTTTGAAATTATTGTTGTTGATAACGCTTCAAAAGATGATTCGGCTAATAAAATCATTAAAGATTTTAATGGCGTATGTGTTATTTCTAATAATGAAAATCTCGGTTTTCCGAAGGCAGTTAATCAAGGTATTGCGGAGGCGAAGGGAGATTACTTACTTATATTAAATAATGATACCGTAGTAACAGATGGTTGGTTGGAGCGAATGATTGAAGCCGCAGGATCTGATCCTAACATTGGAATTGTAGGACCGATTTCAAATGAAGTAAGCGGTTTGCAAAAAGATAATGAAGCGAAGTATGAGACTATCGAAGCGATGCATCAATATGCAATCAAGGTAAAAGAAAAGAATGCCGGAGAGCAATTTAATTTTCCTCGTGTTGCATTCCTTTGCACACTCATCAAAAGAAAAGTTATTAAAGAAATAGGCGGACTTGATGAGCGATTCTCTCCGGGTAATTATGAGGATGACGATTTCTGTCTACGTGCTCAAATGGCAGGATATAAAACGATAATTGCGAAAGATGTTTTTATTCATCATTATGGATCAAAGAGTTTTAAAGCTAATGGAATTGAAGCATATAGAGAAAGACTAAATATTAATAAAGAGATCTTTGTCGAAAAATGGGGAGCAACCCCTGATGAGATTTGGATCCAAAATAAAGAAGTTAAACCACATCAAAGGTATTATCCAGTGAATAAAAATTTATTTATACAATATTTTGAGCGGGCGAAAATACATCTTTCGGATAACGAACCCCTCCTTGCAGAAGAAGCAATTAAATCTGCAATAGAAAATTATACAAATGAAGTTGAAGAAATAACATTAGCAGAGCTATATAATCTTTCGGGTAACTTGGCATTTGCGAATAATAATTTAGAGTCTGCAAAAGAATTTTTTGAAAAAGAATTGAATGAAAATCCTAATTCATCAGGCGCATGTTTTGGATTAGGACAGGTATTTATTGCATCCGATGAACTTGAAGGTGCGAAGGTTATGCTTGAATGGGCAGTTAAGAATGACAAAAGCAATTTTCAAGCGACAGAATTGCTCGAAAAAGTTAATGCAGCGTTGATATAAAAATAGAAAAAAATTCAGATGTATTTGCCTTGTATTAATTATTTTCTTTATCATTCAATTTCTAAAATAGGTACACTATGGAATGGTTAGTTCTGATACTATGGCTCTCTATAATTAATGGGGCATTAGGCGGGCAATATATACTAAATTGGATGGGCAATCAGCCCAAATACACAGGCGGTCAGCCGGTAGATGTATCTCCGGGTGTAATGACGTTCTGGCGTGAAGTTTCTAAATTCGTTTGGGCAGCAATTGCTGTTACAGTAGAATTAATAAAAGGGAAACCAGCAAAATATTTATGGCCAGGTGCTCTATCGATGATTACAATTGTAATCGCAGCGTTCACCGGCGTTATCGAAAATATTGGTTTCTTTTATTTGCCACGATATTACTCACCTCATATTTATGCTCCTTATGTAAATATTTATTTAGCATTTCTTCCTTTTTTAGGGAAATTTTTATTTGATGCTAAGGTACGCAAAGAGCATTGGATCGGTATTACGCTTGTTATCATTGGTCTTGCAACTCCTCACTTACCTGTTATGTTGGGAAAAGAGTATGATCCAAAAGCTGTTCTTGATTTTACTGGAATTATTTGGATTATAATAATTAATCTTTGCTTATGCTCACAACAGATATTGAATAATAAAACAGTGCAAACCGTATTACCAAATGTAGGACCAAACGCATTAGTAGTATGGCGTGAAATCTGGAAAATGCTATTTATTTCCATTGCACTTTTTTCAATTCCGATTATCGGGAAGCTGGTTGGTGCTGGCGAAGAGAACAGATTCTTTTCATTATTCTCAGGAAGCATATTCCCGAATAATTGGTTGCCGATATTTTTCGTTGTTCTAGCGGGATTAACCGGATATATATATAGTTTCGGATTCTTTAAATTATCAAAATTTGCTGCACATTTCTGGGTGCCTTATACAAATATTTATTTAGCGCTTCTTCCATTTATTATGTTCTTATTCGGTAAGAACGTTACAGGTTATCAGATAGCCGGTGCGGTAATCGTAACAGCTGGTTTGATGGTAGGTGTTTCTGATTACAGCAAAAATAAAGTAGAAGAGATTGAAAAGAAGTATAAAGATTTAGCGTAAGGCTTTAATAAGAGAATAAATTTCAAAGAAAAACCCCGCAATTGCGGGGTTTTTTGTTTATAATTAGTTCAGTCCGTTCCTTTCGATAAGCGGTTCAACTTTTGGTTCTCTACCTCTGAAGTTTTTGAATAGTGTCATTGGTTCATCAGTTGCTCCACGTGAAAGAATATTTTTTCTGAATGAAGCTGAAAGAACCGGATTAAAAAGATCACCACTTTCTTTGAATGCACTAAATGCATCTGCATCTAAAACCGCGGCCCAGATATAGCTGTAATACCCTGATGCATAACCGCCGGTAAAAACATGTCCATTCTGTGTACTCGGATAAGGAGATGATAATTCATAAGGTACATGATATTTTGCAAGCGCAGCATTATCAAATTCATTTACGTCAAAAGGTGAATCCTGTGTGCGCTCATGAAATTCCATATCGATAAGTGCCGGGAATAAGTAACTGCTAACATGAAGAATCCCGGTATTATATAGGTCAGCTTTCTTAATTTTTGCTAAAAGTTCGTCAGGAATAACTTCACCTGTCGTATAGTGTTTAGCAAACATTTTTAATACGGTAGGATCTTTAGCCCAGTTTTCCATTATCTGCGAAGGAAGCTCTACAAAATCCCATGCAACATTAAAACCTGTTAGACGAGGATAAGAAACGTTTGTGAATAAAGCATGAAGGCCATGACCAAATTCATGGAAAATAGTTTCTACTTCACCCAAGCTAAGTAATGCGGGTTTATCGGAAGTCGGTTTAGAAAAATTACCGCAATTGATAATTATAGGCGAAACAAAATTTCCATCAATATTGTTTTGATCGCGGATTACGTTACACCAAGCACCACCTTGTTTCGTTTCACGAGGAAAATAATCTGCATAAAGCAAACCAAGATGCTTTCCATCAGCTTCTTTTATTTCAATAACTTTCACGTCCGGATGATATGTGGGAATATCTTTCCTTTCCTCGAATTTCAAACCGTACAATTTATTCACAACTGTAAAAAGGCCATCGAGAACATTATCGAGTTTGAAATATGGTTTCACCATTTCGTCATCAAGAGAATATTTTGCCACTTTCAGCTTTTGAGCATAGTAAGACATATCCCACGGTTGGAATTTATCGGTCATTCCTTCGGAGCGGGCTAATTCTTTCAAAGCATCAATTTCGGTATTAGCTTTTTTTACAGTCGGTTTCCATAATTTGATTAGAAAATCATCGACCGTCTTGCTGTCCTTTGCCATATAATCTTCAAGTGTCATATCAGCGAGGGATTTATAACCAAGAAGATTAGCTTTTTGGAGACGAAGCGAAACTATTTTTTCTACAATTTTTTTATTATCATTTTCATTATTGTTATTTGCAATATTCTTTGATGCGTTATAAATTTTTTCTCTTAGTGAGCGGTTATCTGCATATCGAATAAAAGCGCGGTAGCTTGGTGCGTGAAGAGTAAAGGGCCACTTGTCATCATAACCTTTGCTCTCGGCGGCTTCTTTTGCTGCTGCTATTGCGGAAGCCGGAAGTCCCGATAAATCCTCTTCATTATCAATTACTAATTCAAAAGCATTGGTTTCTTTTAAATCGTTTTCATCGAACTTAATTGTAAGTAAAGAAAGATCTTCATTTATTTTGCGAAGTTTATCTTTATCTGCATCCGATAAATTTGCACCACGTTTTACGAAATCTTTGTAATATTTATCGAGCAATACTTTTTGTTCAGGATTCAGTTTTTTTGCATCAGGCGAATCGTGAACAAATTTAATCCGTGCGAATAATTTTTCGTTTAGATTAATATCGTCGTAATGTTTTGAGAGAAGCGGAGAAAGTTCTTGCGAAATTTTCTGCATCTCTTCGTCGGCATTTGCCTGCATAAGATTATTAAATACACCACCTACTCTGGTAAGAAGTTCGCCGCTTTTTTCGAGTGCCACTAATGTGTTTTCAAAAGTAGGCTGATCCGTATTCGATGTAATTGCTTCAATCTCAGCATTCTGTTTTTTCATTCCTTTGATATAAGCGGGTTTGTAATGCTCATTTTTAATTTTATCAAAAGGCGGAGCTTTAAATGGAGTAGTCCATTCAGTAAAGAATGGGTTATCGGATTGTGCATTCATAGATTCATTCATAAATAGGACACTTAGTAAAATTAGTAAAGAAGTAAAGATAAGTTTTTTCATCTTTTTTCCCCCAAGGAAAATTGGTAAAAAGTTGTTTAATAAAAAATTAGACTCCCGACATAAGCCTGAAGTTGCATACTAAAATATTGAGCCAAAGTTAATATTCTTTTTTCTTAAGAAATAGAGAATTTTGACAACCGGCTATGATTTAATTACTTGACATTCATATCCTATATATGAATTTTTGAAGATAATCTTTTCATTATATCAGGGTCCGCTATGAAACAGTTATTATCTATTCTATTTTTATCCTTTTCGGTCTCATTCGCGCAGGTGAATGTATCTAATAATCAAGGTTGGGGTGAACTTGGAGTACGCACATCTGTCGAAAAAAATATCCTCTCGATCGGAAATAAAAAATATGAAAGAGGAATTGGGACACATTCACCTTCGGCAATAAAGTTAGAAGGGACGAAAGATTTTCAAAGATTCTATGCAGAAGTGGGAATCGATTCCGAGACCGGAAAATCGGGTTCAGCACGATTTATAATTATGGGTAATGGAAAAGAGATTTATCGCAGTCCGATTATGAGAGGTGGAACCCCACCGCACATCATTGACCTGATATTAGAAAAAAATAAAACGATTGAACTACTAACTGACGATGGTGATGACGGAATGAATAGCGATCACGCTGATTGGGCTGATGCTTATTTTATCGATCAATACAATAAGAAAATTTATATAGATGATTTTTTTGGTACAAAAGAATTAATAAATATTGCAGTAAAAGATTATAATTTAATAATGGGTGTTAATCAAAATAAAAAATTATTTACTTATTATTTAGGAGCAGATTTAGGTGAGGGGAATCAATTAAATCGGCTTAATCCGCAATTTTTAGAATATGCAGCTTATGGCGTAAAAGGAATAACTGATCCCGCAATAAAAGCGGTTCATTCGGATGGTAATAGGAGTATCGATCTTTATTATGTATCTCACGAAGTGAAACTGATCGATAAAAATATCACAGAATATATTTTCTCACTGATAGATGGCGTTTTTTCATTCGAAGTAAAACTTCACTATAAAGCATACTTCGATGAAAATATTATTGAAACTTATACTGAAATAACAAATAATGAAGAGGATGTTGTAAGACTGCAAAATTTTGCTTCATCGCAAATCAGTTTTAATAAAAATGAATATTGGCTTACAAGTTTATATGGTGCGTGGGGCAATGAATTTCATGCGGAAGATAATAGACTGCCGGTTGGTACAACTGTTTTAGATTCGAGAGTGGGACATACATCAAGTCTCGCAAGTCCATCATTTATGATCTCATTCGATAAACCCGCAACGGAAACCGAGGGAGAAATATTGATTGGTTCAATCGCATGGAGTGGAAACTGGAAACTTAATTTCAATCAGAATAATGCAAAGCGTTTGACTGTTACATCGGGCATAAATGATTTCGATACAGAGTACTTATTAGACCCGGGCAAAACATTCACTACACCAAAGTTTTATTTCAGCATTACAAATAAAGGTAAAGGCGAGGCATCGAGGATATTGCATCGATTCGCTCGAAGATATATAGTTCCGAAATCTGATGAAGTACGTCCGGTAGTATTGAATTCATGGGAAGCAGCGTATTTTGATTTTACCAATCCGAAGCTTATGACTATGGTGGATGCTGCGGCTGAGATTGGCGTTGAAATGTTTGTACTTGATGATGGTTGGTTTGCACGTAAGTATCCACGCAATAATGATAGAGCAGGTTTGGGGGATTGGATAGTTAATTACGATAAGCTCGAAGGCGGTTTACAAAAAATTATTGATTATACTAATTCAAAAGGATTGAAGTTCGGACTTTGGATTGAGGCAGAGATGGTAAATCCCAAAAGTGAGCTTTATGAAGCGCATCCTGATTGGGTAATTTCTGTTCCGGAAAGAGAGCGTACACTCGGAAGAACTCAATTGATACTCGATTTCTCTAATCCTGCAGTTGTAGAGAATATTTACAATCAGTTAGATAAAATCCTGACTGAGAATAAAGGGATTGAATATATAAAATGGGATTATAATCGATCCGTTACCGAACCGGGCTCGCCATATCTATCAGTAGAAAGACAGAGTGAATTTTGGGTTAGACAAATTGAAGGATATTACAGATTATTCGATCAGCTTCGTGCAAAATATCCAAATATTTTATGGCAGTCATGTTCATCAGGTGGTGGAAGAACTGATTATGGAGCACTTAGCCGGGCAAGTGAATTTTGGACGAGCGATAATACAGATGCGTATCAAAGACTATTTATTCAATATGGTGCATCCTTGTTTTATCCTGCAAATACAATGGCTTGCCATGTATCAGCATCTCCTAATCATCAGACGAGTAGGATCACGCCACTCAAATTTCGTTTCGATGTAGCACTTAGTGGTCGGCTTGGTCTTGAACTCGATCCTTCAAAAATGACTTCTGAAGAAAAAGCTTATTCTAAAACAAAGTTAGAATTTTATAAAAGTGTAAGAGAGATTACGCAATTTGGCGATCTCTATCGATTAGCTTCTCCTTATGATGGTTATTTTATTTCTAATCAATACTTAAGTGAAGATAAATCAAAAGGTTTAGTAACAGCATATCTCGTAAATTATTTTATGGGAATGAATGCACAATCAGTAAAACTTCAGGGACTTAATTTCGATAAAAAATATAAAATTTATGAACCTGATGATAAGAGTGGAAACACAGCGCACTTAGTAGAAAATTTGGGTGTATTTACTGGAGAGTATCTTATGAATAAAGGAATTACATTAAAAATGAATAAAAATTATGACAGTGCGATAATATTACTTGAGGAAGCAAAATAGGAAATAATATAGTTGAAAAAGAGGTTAGTGAAGAAAGTAACTAAAGGGAAAAGGTAGTAAATGATGAAAGGAAGTAGATGAAGAAAGTAAAATTAATCAGTGCGGGGATACTATTCTTTGCATTACAATTTTCGGTATGGGTCTCGGGGCAAACCACAGGGATAAATTACCTCTCAAATTTGAATGCTGACAAAGATTCTCCTTTGTTTACCGTATATGCCGCACCTATGCAACGCACTGAATATAAAATCGATCAGGGATATCAATTGCTATGGTACAATCCGATTAAAGGAATTGGTTTTGATTCTAAAGATGCAGGAAGATTAGAAATCGCCTTTAATATCGGTGGCAAAAAAATCAGTTCTGTGAATGAATACTTTAAAGAGCCGATAATCACTTTGTCATATAGTGATATAGTCAAATTTTATTTTTATCCTATTGATAGCCTCCGGGTTGATGCTTTTTATTCGGTTTATTCTTCTTCATCTGCATTCCAAGATTATACGATTACAAATGAAAGCGATAAAGAAATTTCATTCAATGTAATAAATAAATTAGTATCTGATAAAAAAATCGATAATGGAAGAAATAGAGGTAAATTCTTTTTCTTTGAACATCTTCGCAAACGTGATAACTGGATGGTTTCTCACGATATACCTCTTGTAGAAAATTTTAAGAATTTATTTTCCACATCGGCTATTCCCGATACAATTATTGCTGATGCAAAACGCATTGATTACATACAAAATATCACCTTAAAGCCTGATGAGTCTTTTAATTTTCGGACAGTTCGGATCCTGAATGATATATCGATAAGTGATGATTCTCTAAAAGTAGTTTTCAATAATCTACTCAACGTTGATAAAAATGAATTAATAACTGCCGATGAAAAAGTATATTCACAAATTCCGAAATTGGAATTCGACAATAAAGATAAGGAGATGCTCTTTTATAGTGCGTTCTCTTTAATGAGGCAATGTATGATGCCGCCCGAAGGTGAATGCAGTTATAATTATTATGTTTTTTCGCGAGAGCCGAAATGGGGATGGGGTTATGGGGGACAGGTATTCCACGAATCACTTACGATGCTTGCATATGCTTATATGGATCCGGAGGGAGCACTTAATTCGCAGAGAGTTTATTTCAATAGACAGTATCCAAATGGATATATCAATTACAGAACCGGTCCCTATCTTAATGAAAAAATTGAACATAATAGTGCGCTTACAAGTTCTGCCCCTTGGTTCAATTATGAGAACTACGAGCTCTTTATGATTACAAAGGATATGAAATTCCTTCAAGATGCGTACGAATCGGGCACAAAATTCTATAACTTTTATACTGTAGTCCGGGATTCGAATAATAATGGTCTGTATTCTTGGGGTGGACATGCGGAACTTGAAAGTGTGCGCGATGCCCTCGTTGCTGTTTGGGATAATGTTGGATGGGCTTCAAATTTTGAAGGACCGGATGTTAATTCAATGCTTGTTAAAGAGGCTCAATCATTGAGTAAAATGGCACTTATGCTTGGTAAATTTGTGGAGGCTCACGAATGGACAGATAAAGCAAATAAGTTAACTAAACTAATTGATAAGAATTTATGGGATAGCAAACAGAATTTTTATTTCAATATAAATAAGAAAACAGGGAAATTCAGCTACAAGAAAAATGATGATCTTAAAATAAAGGAGATAATCGGTTTTCTGCCTATGTGGGCTGGAGTGCCGAATGCTAAACGTGCCAAAGTTTTAACAAAATCATTATTCAATAAAGCAGAATTTTGGCGAAAGAACGGTGTGCCTACTCTTTCAGCAAAAGATAAATATTATAATCCACTCGGATATTGGAATGGACCAATTTGGGTTCCGTGGCAGTACTTGATCTTTCAGGGACTACTTGATTACGGTTATAAGAAAGAGGCAATTCAATTAAGCGATAAGGTACTTAACGCAGTGTCAGGTCAATTAAAAAGAGATCACTATTTCTGGGAATTTTATTCGGCGGATGATGCACGTGCGGGCAGGAATAAAACATATATCTGGAGTGGTATGGTAGCAAAGTTCCTTATTGATATAGATAATATGAAAAATGGGGAGTAATTGCAGAACGGATAAAAATCGAACTACAGAAGAATATTTATGAATTAAGTATTCGATTGAATTTAAAAAATTATTAGGTCTATTTATGAGAAATAAATTACTCATGATATATATGTTCGTACCCCTTATTTTCATTTCTGCTCAAAGATTAACGGTTTTTGATGACTATCTAAAAATCAGTGCAAAAGGAAATGACCCTTTATATACTACATATACTGCCTCAATGGAACGCTCCCGACTTTATGGAGATAAAGGTTACAAAATGGATTACTATTCTGATTGTTCACCTATTACATATAGTGGAGACCAGGCGGGGAAATTTTACTCGTTGTGGAAAATCGATCAAGTAGTAGTAAAAAATATCGGTGAATATTATGAGAAGCCGGTAGTAACTGCATCATTCCCGGATATGGCAATAATAGAATACTCTCCTTTTAGAGGAATTAAAATTCAAGAAACATTTTTTGTTTATAGCTCTTCAATTGTGGTAGTAAGCATCAATATTAAAAATGAAGACAAAATAAAACATGATATAGAAATATACCCGGTACTCGAATTAGGAAATGATTCACTTGTCATTAAAAATTTCGATAAACAAAATAGTGCTTATGTCGCGGAGCATCATGAATCAAAATACAGATTAATTAGTGGACTATATAAAAATGCACCATATCCAACAGATACAAGAGATATTTTTGCATCGAATTTTAATCTATATTCTTTCGGTGGTTATAATGGTGATATGAATGATTTTTATAATACAATAAAAACTGATTTCTATTCCGAGAATCGAAATGATTCTTTGAATCACTCCAAGGAAGGGAATAAAGATTTTATTTCTCTACACGGTAAAATATCGATCCAACCGGATGAAGAAAAAAATATAAAATACTTTAGAGGATGGCAGGACGAGAAAGAAAGCGGAGAAGAATTAATAAGTCAGATAAATAAATTAAAACCGGAATCACTCCAAAAATATCTTGATGCTAATATTAAATTATTTTCACGCATACCAAGAATAAAATTCAAAAGTGATGGAGAAAAACTAATTTATCTCGGCGCATTTAATTTAGTTAGAGGATGTATACTGCCGCCCGAAGGTAAAACAAAATATAATTATTATGTGTTCTCTCGTGAGCCGCTTTGGGGTTGGGGGCACGGTCATCAAGTGCTTCATGAGTCTCTTAGTATGCTCGCTTATGCTTATCTCGATCCCGTTTCTGCGCAAGGTTCCCAATATGTTTATATGGAACAGCAAAGGGAAGATGGATTGATTGCCTATCGGCATGGACCGAGGGGAATGCAGGATTATCCTCATTTTTCTAAAGCTCTTAATCGGGACATGTCGTCCACCTCTGCACCATTTTTTAATTGGATAAATTGGGAAATCTATTCGGTAAGTAAAGATAAAAAGTTTCTAAATGATGCTTATAAATCAGGCAGAAAATATATCAATTGGCTTTTTGAAAACCGGGATTTGGATCACGATGGCACTTTTGAATGGGGACCGTATGGCCTCATTGAAAATGTACGTGATTGGTATAACGCAGTTTTTCAAGTATCTGCTGAGCGTTATCTCGATGTGGATAAAGAAGATATTTCGGATGAACTCGAGTGCCTCGATTTAACTGTTATGATAATTAAGGAGCTTCGCTCTCTTAGCAAAATTGCCGGCGAACTTTCGATGCCCGAAGAAGCAAAAAATTATCAAGAAAAAGCAGATACAATAAGTCAATTAGTCAATGAACGAATGTGGGATAATGAAAAAATTTTTTTCTTCTCGATTAATAAAGAGGATCAAAGTTTTAAATTTATGAGCCGTGATCTCAGACGCGAAGAGATAATCGGATTCCTTCCATTATGGGCTGAGGCAGTAGATAAAGAGAGAGCCGCATTACTTATAGATAAACTTACCGATACAACAAAGTTTTGGCGAAAATATGGAGTGCCGACTTTAGCCGCTGATGATGAGTGGTTTACTCCTTATGTGGATTATTGCTGTAAATGGAATGGACCAGTGTGGCTATTATGGGATTATATGGTCTATGATGGTTTACGAAATTACGGGTATGAAGATATTGCGAATCAACTAGCTGATAGAATGATAAATGCGGCAGCGGTGCAATTAAGGAAGAACCATAATTTTTGGGAATCATATAGTCCCGATAATGAAGTACTAAATTCACCACCGAATTATATTTGGGATTCTATATTAGCGAAATTGCTAATTGATAAATATATGAGGTTACAATGAAATCACTAAATATATTACTACTATTGCTAATCATAAGTTTCTCATTTCAGGAGTTAAATTTTGCTCAAGAGAAAGGACTTATCAAAAAGTTTGATCTTATCGAAAATGATTTAGAACTTAGCCGCACTGCATCCGCAAATCAATATATGGATAAGATTGGACTTAAAGCAGCACTCATGGGTAATGAAAGCGGAAATTTTGAAATGTGGATTTGGGAATGGAAAGTCCTCCGTGGCTTCGATCTACAATTTTTTCTTGGCACATCCACTACTCCAATATCTAGTAAAAATATAGTAAGAGATATTTCAGTTACGCCCGAAGCGACAACGATAACGTTCGTATATGAATCATTCACTGTAAAAGAGATAATTTTTGTCCCTTATGAAGAAGAGGGAGCGGTAATATTATTAGATGTTTATTCCACAACTCCACTTTCAATTGTTCCGGGTTTTATTCCTGTTATGCAGCCGCAATGGCCCGCTGGTATCGGTGGGCAGTATAGCTTTTGGGATGCTAAAGCAAATGCTTATCTCATTTCCGAATCACAGCGCCGAGCAAGTTTTTATGTCGGCTCTCCGATAGCAAAACAGATGGCAGCACCACCTGCTCACATGTTTGCCGATAGTCCTATTCAATTCAAGATCGACATTTCTCCAAATCAAGCTAACGAAAATTTTATTCCGATTGTAATAGCCGGAGGCAATGGTTTGAGCCGAGATTCCGCTTATGAGTTATATTATAGATTATTGAGTGATGCAGAAAAACTTTATAAAAAGAATTATGAATACTATAATAATCTTCGTCATAATACTATGGAGATAATTTCACCCGATAAAAAATTCAACTTAGCTTATGAATGGGGGAAAGTTGCGCTCAATAATTTGATGGTAGAAAATCCGAAACTTGGAAAAGGATTAGTTGCAGGATACGGTTTATCAGGTGGCGGTGGGCGACCCGGATTTGCATGGTACTTCGGAGGTGATGCTTTTATTAATGCTCTCTCTATTATTGGCTACGGTGATTATAGTGCAGCAAAAGATTTATTATCATTCGCACAAAAATGGCAGCGACAGGAAAATTTCCCGATTCGCAAAAAATCGCCTGATGAAATAAATAATGATATTGGAAAGATGTCGCACGAACTTTCCCAAAGCGATGGACTTATCGATTGGTGGAATGATTATCATTATGGATATAATCATGCTGATACCACCCCTTGGTATCTAGTTGCAATAGGCGAATATTATAGAAGAAGCGGCGATTTAGATTTTATTCATAAGAGCTGGACTTCCATTATGCAGGCATATCAATGGTGTATGAGCAAGGATAGCAATAATGATGGATTGATGGATTTGAAAGGTGCGGGACTTGGTGTTCTCGAATTTGGTGCTTTAGTAAAAATTCATAATGATATTTATACACAAGGGCTTTGGGTACAAGCGATTAAGGAAGTAAATAACTTAGCTCGTGCAATTGATGACCCGGCATTAAGAAAAAAAACAGAAAAACAATTTCCACTTGCAGCAGCGGCATTAGAAAAAATATATTGGATGAATGATCTTGGCTTTTATAGTTTCGGTGCGAATGAAGCCGGCGAACAGGTAAAAGAAAAATCTCTTTTCCCTACTGCTGTTATGTTATTCGATTTTCTTAATCAAGAAAGAGTTTTGAGCACGCTAAAAAACTTCAATCATTCTGATATGGTTACCGATTGGGGAGTAAGAAATCTCTCGAAAGATTCAAAGTATTACGATCCTGTTAATTATAATTATGGCACTGTTTGGGGATTCAATTCCAATTTTGCAGGTACTGCATTATTCAATAATCATTTTAATTTGCAGGGGTTTGAAGTCATTCGCAATACGTATCAACATGCGTTTAATTACGGTCTCGGCGTTTGTCCCGAAGTTTATTCGGGCGATATAAATAATAAACTCGGCGAAGCATATCATAATCAAGGCTTTAGCACGAGTGGATATATGCTGCCGATAATTCGGGGTCTTGCAGGTATTGATGTAAATTCGGAAGAAAAAACTATTATATTTGCACCGAAGATTCCTGCCGATTGGGATTCGCTAATTGTAAAAAATGTAAAATATAGAGGATTTTCTTCGGGCAAAAATGCTTCGGTTGATTTCTATTATTATAAAAGTGATAGCGAAATTAAATTGATTACAGTAAATAACAATGGGGATAAAGTTAAAGTTATTTTTAAACCCGATGCGGCACTTGGTACTGTGCTCGTTTCCGAAGATGCTGAGTTAATCCAAAACGATCAATCTGTAACAATCAGCAAATCATTTGAATTATCTGATCGATATGAAACAGTAATTAAATATAAATCAGGACCGGAAATATATCTGTTGGCGAATAAAACAAAGGTCGGCAGCACAAACGAAGGAATAAAAATAATTTCGCAAAAATTATCTTTAGGAAAATTGATTATCGAAGCAGAGGGACTTGCAGGTAGAGATTATGAAATCGGAATTAGAGGTGGCAAGAAGATGACACTTCATTTCGAAGGCAAAGGTAATAATTTTATAAAAAAGGAGTTTGTAATTGAGTAATGGAAAAAATTTCTGTCTGCTTTCCACAGACAATCTCGAAAATTTTGTAGTTGATGATGAACTCGTTTATGAATCAATTAAAGAAAAAAATTGGAACTTGGATGTAAAGTCATGGCACGATAAAACTGTTGATTGGAATATTTATGATGCAGTAATGATACGCACAACATGGGATTATCAGCAGTATCCCGAAGAGTTTTTCAGTGTTCTCGAGACTATCGATCGCTCGAAGGCATTACTTATAAATCCGCTCGAAATAGTTCGCTGGAATATCAATAAAAAATATCTACTTGATTTGGCTGAAAAGGGAGTGAAGATTCCTCCGACTATTCATGGATTTCAAATTGATGAAATTAATTTTGATACGATATTTGAAGTTGAAGGATCGGAATCACTTATAATAAAGCCGACCGTTAGTGCAAATGCCGATCATACATATTGGTTTACACCGGAAAATATAAATGAGCTTCTCCCAAAGATTAAAGAGAGTTTCCGGAATCGTGAATTTTTTATTCAACCGTTTTTAGAAAATGTTATCAAAGAGGGTGAGTATTCGCTAATCCATTTCGGTGGCAAATTAAGTCATACTGTACTTAAAACTCCAAAGACGAATGATTTCAGAGTTCAGGAAGAGCATGGTGGAATTATTACAGCTGTTGAGCCATCGGAAGATATAATAAAAACAGCCGAAAACGTTATTGCCGCTCTTGATGTAATACCGTTTCAAGCACGTGTGGATTTAGTGCGAAATAAAAATAATGAATTTGAGCTAATGGAATTAGAGATGATTGAGCCATCACTTTATTTTAGGACTAATCCAAATTCAGTCAAAAATTTCGTGGAAGGGTTAGAAAAACTGCTTGTGGGATAGTTGAGATTTTGTTATTGAGTTAGTAAAATATTACTATGGCGGAAGTGATTATTCCGGTTTAATGCCGGTTATTACTAAATCTTTGGAGGTTTCGATATTAAAACGATTTCTATCAAGTCCGCCGAAGAATTCCAATTCTGCGAAACCGGAATTAAGGAGATACTGTTCCATTTCACCTTTTCGATGTGGGAATATCGATGAAGAAAATTCTGAAACATTTTCCGAAGATGAATCCGGATTATTCTTAGATAAAAGATCTTCCCTATTTTGTAGAGAGTGTTCTGCCGAATCCCCAGAAACAATATTTTCCTGTGGTTTTGAATTTTCACGAGGTTGTCTCTTTACATTGAATTGCATATCATCTTCGCCGTAAGTATATCCTCGTATTATTTCGTCATTTGCAATATTCGTACGTGCGAATGTTTGAGTTTTTTCTTTAAGCATCTTGTCATAATTTAGGAGCTGAATGATAAATTTTCCGTTCGGTTTTAATATTCGATAAAAATTATCGAGCACTAACTGAATTTTATCGAATGGGATATTGGCGGGAGTATTGGAAGAGGAAATAATTAAATCGAAATTTTCATTAAATTCGGGTGCAATATCGGCAAGATCGGTTTTAACTGCATTTAATTTAATGCGGAATTTTTCGGCATTAGTTTTCGCTTTCTTAATCATCTCACCCGAAATATCGAAAGAGGTTACTTCTAATCCGAGTTGAGATAAAGCAATAGAATCAATGCCGGTAGCGCAACCCAGATCAGCTGCATAAAGTCTTCGCCAATAAAAATTTGCTTTAGCTATATCGTGAGATAAAAATCCGGCGAGTAGTTCCTTCCTTCTAATAAGTGCTTTATCGAAATCGATCATCTCGTTATAAAATTGCGATATAGAATCGTAGAATTTCTCTTTATCCATTTCGGCTAATTTAGCATAATATCATTTAATATTCCACCGTCAATTCCTATAACTATAACTCTTACAGGGATTTCTCGATTTGCAAATTCTACTGCCTGTTGAGCCAATTTTACTAGTCCATTACAGCATGGGACTTGCATTACCAATGTTGTAATTGATCTGATATTAGATGAATCGATCATAGCGATTAGTTTATCGAGATAGACTTGTTTATTGGTATCAAGTTTAGGACAAGCGATAGCGAGAGTTTTCTCTTTAAGGAAATCGGTATGGAAGTTCGGATAAGAGAAGCCACAGCAATCGGCGGCAAGGAGAAGATCGGAATTTTGGAAATGTCCGGCAGCTGGATTAATAAGATGAAGCTGAATAGGCCAGTGAGTAAGCTCGGTTTCTATCCGTGCGGGTTCACTATTTGTGCCGGCATTTTTCTTTTCTATTGTTTGAGACTCCATACCACATGAGGATTGAGAATTAATTTCATCCTTTCCTTTTTCTATGATGTGAGACTGCCCACTCTTAAAGTGTTGATTGTTCACTTCACCATTTTTCTTTTCTATTATAATAGACTGCTCTCCGCAAGCGTGTTTCTCTTTTCCTCTAATATCGTAATGAGGTATTGCTATCTCCATTGCTGTAAGGTAAGCTTTTGCTTCGGCAAGAAAAGCAAATTCACCGTGTTCGGCGAGATGCTGAAGATGAGCTTTAATTACGTTTTCGCCCCCTTTTACTATATAATCCATTACTTTTGTTTCATTGTATGGTTCGGCTTCTCTTTCAATAACTGTAAGCGCACCTTCGGGGCAGTAACCGAGACAAGCACCGAGACCATCGCAAAATAGGTCGCTGATTAAGCGTACTTTGCCATCGATTACCTGCAAAGCACCTTCATGGCATTCCGGCACGCAATCGCCGCATCCGGTACATTTATCTTCATTTATTTCTATAATTTTTCTTAACATACTACTCTCTAATCAGATTAAAAACTCTGATTAAAATATATAAATATTCTCTCTGCCTTGCAAATCAAAAAAGAGAAAAATTTTTACCCTACAACTCTATTGACTTCTATATCTATATTTCTTAGAATTCAAATAAGATTTATATCTCCATTAAAAAAGCATTTCATTTTTGAAATTATTTAGTTGAAGCAGGTAAAAATAAAAATATGAAAAATGGTAAAGGATATGATGTGCCTGGTTTTATAAACCTGAAATATAAAGAACAATGTAGCAGTAGCAGTGGGTTGGAGAGATTCTAAAGCTCTAATAACAATTGGAAGAAGAAATTAATGAATTATCAAACTTAAAAGGAAAAAAGAAACTTTTCCCGGCGGTAAAATAATTGAATTAAGGTGGATTGATAAAAACGGTATGCCGGTTTTTTATTCTACATATAATGTAAAATGAATGGAAACAATATCCAGACTTCTTGCTCCCTTTATGGTGGTTTGTAAAATTATTTTTTTGTAAAAATTATAGGTGAAGAATTATGAAAAAATTAATTATTATTATTATGGTTATCGCATTATCAACTATTATTTCGGCTCAAAGCGGTTATTCAGATGCCCCGTTTTCAAATACGGGAATTGGATTATATGGAGGGATAAATGCTGTAACGGGTTCGGAAACGGGATGGGCTGTTCTTCTTAATTTTCACGCAAATCTGATATCAAATCTAAATTTGGAACTTAGTGCCGGCTACTCAAAGATTTTTGAGAAAATTAATTATACCAGCAAAGGTTTTTCAGTTGTTAAAATAAATAGCATGACTTTTTATGTTACAAATGAGAGTAACAAATATCAGAAAATGTACAACGTAATACCATTAAGTGCCGGTTTGCAATATATGCTCATCAGAGATACATTCACTCCATATCTTTTAGCGAATGTAAGTTATAATTGGGTTATTGAAGAGAAAGAATTTGGAACAGGGGGTATTCAACGGACATATCCTTCTGTAGAATCAATCCCCGCCGAATATAAAATGCCACGAAACTATAAAGAACTTACTCATTCCACCGGAATTAATGCCGGATTCGGTGTGCTTTATAACCTATCCTCAAAAATTAATTTAGACTTCCGTTATCTCTATAAATCGGATAACAAAATAATTAATACGCATCAATTTTTATTAGGAATTACTATCTAATTCTGCCCATTCTTTTTAATTTGACATTCAGGGGTTATTTTGATAATTTTATAATCAGAATATTAGTTCTGATTAAACCCGCTCTCTGCAATTCGAATGGTGTGAGACACGAGGCGGGCTTACGAATTTTATAATAATATTATTGAAAGTAATTCTGTTATGGAAAAGAAAAAAATTATAAAGAATTTAGAAAAACCGATTCAAAAATATAGATTTTATATTCAGACTGCATTTGCATTGCTTTGCATCTGGATAGGAATAGAGTTTTATCTCTTCATCAATTATATAAATAGCGGCGATGCGGTTAATTATTTCGGACGTCCCGCAGGTGTGGAAGGATTTTTACCAATTAGCGCACTTATGAGTGTCTATTATTTCTTTTTAACCGGAGAGATTCATCCCGCTCATCCTGCCGGATTTTTTATACTGCTCGGAATTATTGCCGTGTCACTCGTTTTCGGGAAAGCATTCTGCAGTTGGATGTGCCCGATCGGTTATATATCGGAGATGATTGGTGATTTCGGAGAAAAGATTTATTACAAACTTTTCAAAAGAAGAATAAAGATGCCTCGCTGGTTAGATTATCCATTGAGAAGTTTGAAATACTTATTAATGGGTTTCTTCGTTTATGCAATATTTTTTACTATGTCAGCGGCAGCTCTCCGATTTTTCTTAGATGGCGATTATAATGTAATGGCGGACGTAAAGATGTATCATTTCTTTGCTAATATGAGTCAATTCGCATTAATTGTAATTGCCGCTATATTTGTTCTTTCGATCGTAATACGCAATTTCTGGTGTAGATATCTTTGTCCTTATGGTGCATTCCTCGGTATCATATCATTTTTTAGTCCGACCAAAATTAAAAGAAATCTCGATAGCTGTATCGATTGCGGATTGTGTGCCAAAGCGTGTCCATCTTTCATAAAAGTGGATAAAGTAAAAACCGTAAGAAGCGATGAATGTTCATCATGTTTTAGCTGTGTGGATGCTTGTCCGGTAAAAGACACGCTTGAAGTGAAAACGGTTTGGTTTGACAAGACAATAAATAAGAAATATATTGCAGTAGGAATAGTCCTAATATATATATCAGTGATAAGTATTGGAATATTAAGCGGTAATTGGAAAAATAAAGTACCTGATTCATATTATATCGAGCAGTATAAAAATATAGATAATCTTGGTCATCCGACCTCGACAAGTGACATTAAAAAACTGAACGAAGAAACTCAAACCGGAGAGTAATATGGAGAAAGAAAAACCGGAGAAACGGAACCGCACTTATAAAATACTTCACCATCTTATACCTCCCGATAAGTGGAGATTGCCGGTAATAATATTATTAGGCATTTTCTTCGGAATTGCATTTCATGTGTTTTATATATCTAATGCTATCTCTTATGTATCAGATGACCCTAAGACCTGTATCAATTGCCATGTAATGAATCCACAGTATGTAACATGGCAGAGAGGAAGTCATGGAAGAGTGGCTACATGTAATGATTGCCACGTACCGCA
>JBAYVI010000042.1:0-21888 GCA_041674625.1 Melioribacteraceae bacterium
GGTCTTGAATCAAGATAAAACTGTTTCCTATTTTAAAGATAGACTCAAAATATAAAGAAAAGTCTATGGTATGTCAAATTAAGTGTAAAATCATTCTCTACTTACTTTTTTTAGTAAATAGATAAACAATTACCACTAATAGCACAAAACCGGCTGCTATATAGATCCAAAGCGGTGTTTCTTTTAACTTGAATGGGCGAAAAGTGGCAGTAATATATTTCCCTGTGCCAATTTCCGTTAAAGAATAATTCCAACGTAATTCATTCTTCGCTACGGATGTTGCATTGTGACTTAAAATCTCTCCCGGAAGGTAATAGATATAACTTATTGAAATATCTTTAGCTTCAAAACCAAATCCGGTAGCAATTGGTTGTATAAATTGGGAAAACACTTTGGTATCATTTTCTCCATCAACCATTTTTAATTCAGCACCCTTAAAGGCTTTTGCGCTATTCAAAGAATCAAGATTAGCAAATTCAAATAAAATTTTTGCATGTACAGTACTATCGGAATTGTCTTTGTAAACATCTACTTCTTTGATCTTACTATAATTTGAAGAGAACTCTTTGTAAACAGAATCTTTATTAAAAAAACCTAATGATTCAATTACAGAAGAATCTCTTTCACTATTCCAGTGCATGTAATAATGAATAAACATTGAACCAGAACCATCTTTTTTAATCGTAGTAATCTGAGTATAATTCAAGCATCCTTGTAAGAGGAATAAGAGAGCAATAAGATATTTTAATTTTTTCATAGTTTTATTTTTTTATTTTCTCAAATATGCAAAAAAGAAAGGAAATAATTATGCTATTTGAATTAATTAAATAGATATTTATTTTTACGCACGAATTTTATTCATGTAAGGAAAATTATGCCAAATTATGATTACAAGTGCATGGGATGCGGAAAGGTGTTTGAGTATTTCCAAAGTATTAATGCAGAACCGATTAAAGAATGTCCTGAATGTAAAGGGAAATTGAAAAAATTAATTGGAGCAGGTTCGACTCCTATTTTCAAAGGAACGGGATTTTATCAAACCGATTATAAATCCGCACCTAAGAAGAGTACTGGAACCAAAAAAGATTAAGCTGCCCATACATTATTGGGCAGCCTGAGTATTTTAATTTAGAAATCTAATCCAATAGAAATATAGTATTTGGGTTGCGAGAAGCGATCGAGATCGTAAGTCCACGCTACATCAAATCGCCATAAAAAGATAAAATACATTCTCGCTCCAAATCCACCTCCTAACAATAAATCTTTTGTAACTATATTCCCATCTGTATTTCTGCCGATAAGTTGCAATGATTTTGTATTATTCCAAGCAGAACCGGCATCAATAAATGCTGCTCCGAGAATATTTTGAAAAAGGATTGGAAGTGGACCTGTAACTAAGTACCTAATTAAAGGCATTCTTAATTCGAGATTAAGTAAAGTGTATTTGGTTCCAATCTGTTCAGCATAATTAAATCCTCTCATTGGCATAGCCGGAGATAGGAATGCAAAATCAGAAGCATTATTTACCGGTATGTCGCCGGTGGCAAATGTTCTATTAATCCAGTTTTCAGTTCCTCCAAGGAAGAATCTTTGAGGATTAGCTCCTCCTGAATATCCGCCCGATAATCTTAAAACAAATGAATTATCATACCAGAAACGCATGTAGTTTCTAAAATCCCATACAAACGAATAAAAACTTTGCCGAGCTTTTGTAAAACCCGGATCGCCAAATAGAGTAAATTTATATCTCGTTCCTTGAATAGGTGAGTAGTATCCCCATAAAATATTATCCTTTACAAAACTTACTGAAGGTACAATATATGTTGCTTTATCAGAGGGGGCGGATATATTATCTAAGTTATCTGAAGTAACACTTAATAAACTTAAGCTTCCTTCAAGACGGTAAAACCGATCCAATGGATAACTCAATGAAAAAACTCCACCAAAATTTCTGAAACGATTAAGCTCACTTCCATAATATCCGCTTAAATATACAAATCTTGCTGTATGGAAAAATTCAAATCCAACATCTAATCTATTTTTTAAATAATAATATGCTAAACCATAATCGCTATTTTTAATATCGATCTGTAAACTTGTCATTCCCACAATTCTATGATTGCCAAGCATATCGCTAAAAGACAGGACAGTTGTACCTAATAAACCATATAATGTACTATAACCGGCATTGGCATATATTAAATCGGGAGTGAATGTTGTTCTATATTTATTTACGAGGAAATTCCCTTCATCATCTAATGTTTCTTTGAATGCAACCTGTCGTTCTTTTATTAGAGTTGAATCTGTTGATTTATCATTCACTCCAAAAATATAACGAGTATAATCAACTTTGGTACTATCTGTTTTAGGTTCTTTCTTTGAAATATATTTTCCTGTATAGAATCTTTTCTCCTCGCTTTCAGCTGATGTACTATCAGGAGATTCTTTTAGTCCTGATTTTTCTCCTGAAGCAATAGTTCCTGTTGAGTCACTAAGTGTTAAATCCACAATTGCAGAATCGCCATTTCTTAAGCGATTCATATATCCAGTAAGTTCTAATGTATCTTTATCTAAAGACATATCGAAGGGATTATTAAGTAAGTAGATATTATAACCCATATTATACAATGAAGTAAAGACGAGTTTTTTACCATCTTGCGAAATAGATATTTGAGATACTTCGCTAATTGAGTTTGTTATAGGTAAACTTTTTTCGATTGTTGGATTTTCTAAATCAATCTTTCTTCTATAAATATTATTTATTCCATTATAATCTGAAACAAATAATATCTCTTTCCCATCAGATGAAAATACTGCATACTTCTCGTCACTTAATTCCCAATCAGTTAAACGGAATATCTTTCTATCTTCTAAAGAAGTTACATATAGGTCTAATTGCTTATAATTGTGGTTGAAGATATTAAAATTCTCACCTGCATCTTTTTCATTAAGTATTGAACCTCGATCAGAAGAAAAAACAATATACTTGCTATCCGGGCTCCATGAAGGATCGTTATCGGAAAAGATATCATTAGTTACATGGGAAAGGGATTCAGTCTTTAGATTATATACGTAAATATCGGATTGAGTAGGAGTCTGTGCACAAAAAGCAATTTTATCTCCATCAGGAGACCAACTGACTGATTCGATACCATCAAATTGAATCGGTATTTCCGTTACATCCTCTGTTTCGGTATCGATAATATTTATTATATCTGAACCGCCCTTCTTAAATGAAAGAGCAATCTTTTTATTATCAGGCGCCCATGTTAGGGAAGGGTGGAGTAGATTTAATTCTTCGAAATTTGTGGTCTGACCGCTGGAGATTATACTTTTAATTATTTTCCCATCTTGAGCGTTCATTAAATATACTTTCAAAAAAATATCTCTATCGGTGATAAAAGCTATTTTATCGCCTTGCGGACTTAAAGTAGGACTTGTATTATAAAACCCGCCATCTTCTTTATTATCAGTTAATCTTTTTGCAAACTCATCAGGGTCTATCATTCTAGCTATATCGGGCCAGTATTCTTTCTTAATAGATTTTTTCCAACGCTCATTAAATTCTTTCAAACCGACACCAATAGAAGCTTTCATGCCTGCATCTAAATTTCCAAGGTTTTGAGTCTTACTCATTAATTCCGCAATTTTTTTGCGACCATAAGTATCGGAGATATATTTAAATACTGCCTGCCCGCCTCTATAACTCAAGTACCCATCTAAATTATTTACATCAGGGAGGACTTCGCTAATGATTGCATTACGAATAAACATATCAGAATTTGTTTCCCAATCCTGGGATAGAAATTCAGCACTACCTTCCCAGAACCATTGGGGGAGTTGTAATGTTATTCCTTTTGCCACTATATTTTGAATTGTACCGCCATAATACATATCGCGCATTACTGCATGAACTAATTCGTGATAGATAACATGTTCAAATTTTTGGTACGAACCCTCAAAAGGAAATACAACTCTATTCTTAAATGGTTCAGTAAATCCGCCAACTCCTTGACTTGTATATTCGTCTGTTACATTTGTTTCCTGGAAATCATTATGTGAATTATAAACTATAAGTGAAATTCTATTATTCACTTTAAAGTTTACATCGTTTTGAATTCTTTCCAAAGCATATTCGGCTTCAGATGCAGTAAATTCCGCAATTCTCTCTCCATTATAAGTATAATAAATATCAAAATGCTTTGTCTGGATATAAAACCAATCGAGATCTTTGTGCTGGACTTTATTTTGTCCAAATTGAGCAAAGAGCTGGGAAGTAGCAACAAGAATAAAAAAAATGAATATATATAATCTTCTCATAGAAAGTCCTTAATTACTTAATAATTGCCGGTGAGAATAAAATCGATCTCTTTTTTCTCCGGGTCAATTCTATAAATTTTTACTATTACTTTATCACCAAGGCGAATACGTTTTTTTGATTTTCTTCCGACTACAGAATAATTTTTTTCATCAAAGAAATAATAATCACCTTCTAATAACCGATAGGGGATTAAACCTTCGGCAAGTGAATCACTTAATTCAACAAAAATTCCGAAATTTGTTATTCCTGAAACAATACCATTAAATTCTTCACCAATTTTATTCTTTAAGAAGTCAATTTGTTTCATCTTTATTGACATTCTTTCTGCTAAAATCGCATTTCTTTCTTTTGATGATGCATAATTGCAAATTTCATCCAAATCCGAAATGGAAAAATTTTTACCCTTGTTTTCTTCGATATAATCATATATAATCTGGTGAACTATTAAATCAGGGAATCTACGAATAGGCGACGTGAAATGAGTATAATACTTAAATGCTAATCCGTAATGCCCGATATTTTTTATTGAATAGACTGCTTTTGCCATTGAACGAATAGCAACTTCATTAATTACAGCTTCTTCGGCAGTGCCTTTAATTGCATCTAATAGTTTTTGAAATTCTTTTGATTTATTGGCTGCATTAGGATCGAAGCTATATCCAAGGCTTTTTACGAATCTTGAAAATTCTGTTATCTTTTCTTCATCAGGAAGATCGTGAATTCGATAAACAAAAGGAATTGGATTCTTGTTTTTATTTACATGTCCGGCTACAATTTGATTAGCTAAGAGCATTAGTTCTTCTATCAAATTGTGACTTTCGTTTGATTCTTTAATTGCTACAGCGATTGGATTACCGTCATCATCTAAAGTAAACTGTACTTCGGATGAATGAAAATTAATACTACCGTTTTTCATTCTTTTTTGTCGTAGAGTAGTAGATACCTTAAGGAGGGTCATTATTTCTTCTTTGAAATCTCCATCTGCCCCTTCAATAATTTCCTGAACTTCTTCGTAAGTGAATCGACGTTTACTATTAATAATAGATTTCTTAATCTCGTAATTTTCTACTTTACCTCTTTTAGTTATTTCTACTACAACTGAATAAGTAAGACGATCTTTATTCGGAACAAGCGAGCAAATATTATTTGAAAGTTTTTCAGGAAGCATTGGAATTACTTTACCAACAAGATATACACTCGTGCCCCTGCTTATAGCTTCTTTGTAAACAGGACTATCCTTAGGTGTATAGTGACTTACATCTGCAATGTGTATTCCGACAAGGTAATTACCGTTACCTAAAACTTCAACCGATACTGCATCATCAAAATCTTTTGCATCAGCAGGATCAATTGTGATTACATTATGGCTCCTAAAATCTAAACGTTTTTTTATTTCGGCATCAGTAATTTCGCCTGAAATTGATTCAACATAATGAAGGACTTCAGAAGGGAATTTATATTTAATCCCAAATTCCTTTGCAATAGAAGCTATCTCAGCATCATAAGTGCCCGCTTTTCCAAGTATATCTTTAATCTTTGCTTCAGGGTTAAGTGATTCATCCACCCAATCAATATCATAAATAGTTACTTTATCTCCGCTAACTGCACCGTTAAGGTCTTTTTCGTTAATGTAGAAATCTCTATGAATTTTTTTGTTATCTAAAGAAACGAAATAAAAAGATTTAGTCTTTTTTAGAATACCGACATATTCTTCTTTTTCGCGTTCGATAATTTTAATTACTTCTCCTTCGAGACTTTTTCCTCTTCTGTTTGGCAATAGAGCTATTTCAACTGTATCGCCTTCTAAAGAAGTATTTAGATATTGACCCGGAATAAATATGTCTTCCAAATCGGAATCATTCAAACTCACGAAACCATATTCGCCTTTATTTATAATATTAATTTTACCAATTAATTTATCTGAAAGTTTTTTTGTTAATTCATAACGCTTACCAAACTTTTCCAAATAGCCTTCTTCTGAAAGCTGATGTAAAAAATGCTTTAATTCGGCGTACTGAAATTCTTCCGAAATATTTAAGCGCTTTGCTAATTCTTTTGCTTTAATCCTTATACCGGGATTGTCTTTGAAGAATGCTTTTATTTTATTTTTCATTTAGAACTCGAACCTATATTTAAGACCTAATTCGTTAATTTTGTCTTCATAGTTATAATTATTTACAACAGGATCCTTCCTTTCTAGACGTATAAGGAAGCGTTGATTAAAAAGATATTCAAACTTGATATTTGCTTTAGAGAAATTTTGGAATACTTCTGTTGTACCGCCAAAACTATATTTAAGATTTTGATATCTTCCGGATAATGAAAATTTTGTAAACTCACCGGATTGACTTACAGAAATATTATTTACAAGATCACCAACAGCAGAATTGACAAATCCTGTAAGTACAGGGCCTAAAAATGTAGTTGCTGTGCTTCCTAATGCACTGGTCTGTCCTGCTACTGATGCTTTATCAGAAGCAGTCAAATCATCCTTGAATTTACCGGTTAGAATAAAAGCGAATGCATCTGCATTATCATATCTTAAATCTCTTGAATCATTTTGAATATTTCTTGAACCCATATACACTCCAATACTTTCCGGATTGCTTGCGAGATTTGCACCTAAGTCTTTTAACTCACCCTTAATTTTAATTTTTACTGCTACATCCTGAGCGATTGCAGATTGATCGCGTGGATCAAAATATTCACCTTCATATGTTGCAATAATATCTAAATATGGATTCATTATATCACTTTCAAATCTTACTGTTCCAGTTGCTTCAAAGGTTTTAAAAAATTCTAATTTCGATCCACTCATTAACTCAAATGCCCCTTGTGCTAATTGAACACTTTTAATATCCTCAAACTTTAAATCCCCATTCATCTCTACAAATAGTTTTTGATTTGCAGCCTGGGATAAGATGAAAACTATATTGGCTTTATCCTCAATCCTAATGTTTAACTGATAATCAAATGCTCCTTTACTCAATTTTTTTGTTGCATTTCTGTTCTTATTCAATTCTGCAATTAATTCATCGAATCTTTTTACTTCAGAATCAATATTTGTAGTGTCCTCAATTATCCTAAAATCATAATTTTTTATTGCACTATCATATGTATTTTCAGTAGTTGTATATGTCAAATCAGTTTTTTTAAGAATTATATCGCCTTTAAAAAACGAGCGATTATTTGAATAAGTAAATTCCCAATCATTTCCAGTCGAAATTAATAAGTCCCCATATAATAGCGGTGAAGTAACTTGGGATGCCTTGCCAAGCACAGAAAGTTCTCCATTGACGGTCATATTAAAATCTCTAAAATTAAAGCCATCTAATTCTACTTCTCCTTTTGCACTCATTTTACCTGGATATGTAACCATTCTTGTATTCATTAAATTCAGTGACTCGATAAGGATTTTATTTCCGTCAAATTTAATCTGGGTATTAAAATTATAATCAAGATTGTTATAGTCAACTGTAAAAAAGGCATCATCTATTTTAATTCCACCTTCAAATCTCGGATTTGAATAAGTGCCGGTTATCATCACATCTGATTTTACAAGTCCGCTTTGATGATTTACAAAGGGGACTAACTTACCGAAAGTTACTAAATCAAAATTATCGGTTGTAAGCTTTATATTAATATCTTCTGTTTCTATAAATCTATTTTTTCCTTCTCCAATAGTTAAATCAAAGGGAAGATAGGCATCTAAAGTTAATAATGGTTTATTGAAATTATTTGTTGAATCTAAAAACTTAAAATCACCTTTAAAAACCTTGTCTTTGTAATTGAATGTACCGAATAAAGAACCAAATTTATTCTCACCATAAGAAAAATCATTTAATTTAAGTGTGCTCCTGAAAATTGGATCAGAAAAACTCCCTGAAAGTATGGAAGCAAATTCACCGGAAGCATTAAAAAGGGGATCATTATTACCAAATAAATAGTTACTTATCACATAACTTTCTATTTTATTGGCTTCCAAGACAAGGTTATTGAATTTTCCATTTTCAATTGACCCCTTTAAATTAATCCCAGTATTTCCATTCCCAATTGCTACATTATCAAAACGTAGGGTCTCAGGTGTAAATTTAATGCTAAGTGTGTCCTTGTTCTTCCATTCTAATCCTTGCATTAAAAGTGATAATTCACTAATTCTAATCTCTTGTTCTTTGGGAGACATAATTACAGCACCTGAAGTGTTTGCAGTAAGTAAACTATCATAATCTAAAGAAGCCATAAAATAGATTTTACTTTGGTTAAAGGCTATGTTCATATTAAAATTATTTATTGAACTACCAAAGAATAATTTTTTACCTGAAATTGATGTTGCTCCTAATAATTTATCGAATGATAAATGTCTATTATCTCTCACAAAGTTTAAATTAAGCTCTGAATCGGATAAATAATAAATTGATTTTTCACTTTTAAGAAGGAAGTAATCGATATTCATGTCGGTAGTAACAACAAAGTTATTATCCTTATTTTTGATTTCTCCTTCTCCGCTTCCTTTAATATCTAATTTCTCATTACCTATTATTCTCGCTATCAAGTCAAAATCTTTAAATATAAATTCATAATTAATTTGGATCGGTTTATTTACTGCATCCGGCAATTCTGCTATTTCCTCATTTTCGGTATTTTTGGAACTAAGTACTTGCAAAGGATTAAGGGACTCAATTTTGTCTTTTATTATTTTAGAAATTGTAGAAGCTTCATACGAAATTATGTCGATAGCTTGATTAGTTGAGAAATCTCCGTAAACTTTGAAATCAATAAAATCAGAAACTAATTTAATTTCTCTAAATGAATTTTCTGTCTTCGCTGTGATATCGATACTTGAAAAATCAATATCAAAATCTTTGTATCGAGAATTTTCTACACCTAATGAAATCCTTGTATTTAGAGAATCGAGATTAAAACTTTCTCCCTCTGCACTAAAAAAGAAATTAAGATTACTCGAATATTCTTTACTATTTAAAAATTTGGATAAATCTAAGTTATAAATATTACCAATAGCATTGTATTCCGGTACATTATCCTTATCAAATATAATTTGACTGGATAAATAGACATTGCTTTTTTTACTATTGCCTTCAGTGGTAAAATCTATTTTTTTATTTGCTGCTGTAAACTTTAGCTCAAGATCATCTACTAATGTACTATCAATCAAAGTGCTAATTAAATAAACATCTCCAGAAGCATTAAGATTTTCGGGTGAAGTCCCTTTTCCTTTAATTGCAAGAGATGAATTTAGTTCTGTATTAATCCCAATTAATGGAAATAAGTTCAGGTTTGACGTTTCTCCAGAAAGATTGTATTCAATTATGTCTGGCTTTAAATTCATTTCGGCAAGTAATTTTATTTCACCATCTTCAACTTTACTTGAAAAAGAAGATTTGAATTTTTGAGGTTCACCATCAAAACTAATATTAATATCTTGAAGATGAAGCTGTGCAAATTTTGGAATCTCTAAGGTGGGTAAAAGTTCATTAACATCTTTATAATCTACACTACTATTAACTATATCAGCATTTATATAAAGATTTTCTGGGTTGTTTAAGTTCTGTACTCTACCATGTAAGTCTAATTTTGTATCAACATATTCTACAAGCAAGCGATCTATTCTAATATCGCCGAATTTTCCATTTGCACTAAATAATATTTCAGGAGCACCTTTTAATATCTCTGTGCTGTTGATATAAGAAGATAGATCGGAAAAATTAAATGGTTTTGCTTCTAAAGAAACTCGTACCGGATAAGTCTTGAAATCATTTAATTCGGTATCTCCAAATATATTTACACTATCCAATCGTGCATTAATAGTAATATCACTGCTATCTGTAACAAATTTAAAATTCCTAACACTTAGAAAACTTTCTGTTGCAGTAAATACACCGGAGAATTTATTTAGGCTAAATCGATTAAGATTAGGTGTGAAAGCAAGGTTATTAAGTGTAAAAACATAATCGTTTTTCCCAAGGTCTAAAACTGCATTTGCATCCAAAGAAAAATCTTTAATAATCAGATCATCCATATTAAGAGTTTGATATCGTTCCCGTGAACCTCTATGAGTATAAGTCTGTTTAACTATATCAATTTTTTCTAACTTGATATTATTTGCAATAATCGTAAACTCGAATCTGCTTTTGCTTTTTGTTGTGTCTGGATCGGGTTTAATTATATTTTCAAAATTCCACGTTGAATCTTTGTTTTGCAACAAGTTGATTTTGACATCTGACAAACCAATTGATCTTATATAGATTCTTTTTAATAATAGTTGGAGTGGGCTTATAACAACTTCAATCTTCCCCGCTGAGATTAATGTGTCCTTTTGTGTAGTTAGTAGGGTGTTATTGATTGAAAACGAAGTAAGAAGAGTTCCATCAATAGAACCTATGGTCAATTTACCATTCAAATTTTCATCTGCAAGATCAACAACAAAATCCTTTAGGTAGTTTCGAAATGTTGAGGTTTGAGAAAACCCAAAAAGAAGCAAAAAAATAAAGACAAAAACCACCAACGAGATAAGCATCGTATTAAATGCTTTCCTTATAAAAGATCTTTTTATTTCTTTTGGTGCTTCTTTCTCACCCATTATCTAATTATATCTTTCTTGTATTATTTTTATGATATTAGTTGTAGACTGGAAGTTGACAAATTTAATTGTTTTTACTTCCCCTCCATTTTTTTCTACAATATCTTTACCAACAACATTTTCAATACTCCAGTCATCACCCTTAACGAGTATGTCGGGTACTAATGCCTTTATTAACTCATAAGGAGTATCTTCATCAAATAATATAACAAAATCAACAGACTTTAGTGAAGCAATAATAAATGCACGTTCATTCTCCGGAACTATTGGTCTTTTTTCACCCTTGATTTTTTTTACAGATGAATCTGAATTAAGCGCAACAATTAAAATATCTCCCATTTCTTTTGCTTTTTCTATGTAATCAACGTGTCCTGCATGAAGAATATCAAAGCATCCATTGGTGAAAACTACTTTTTTGTTTTCTGTTTTTAGCAAGGTTCTAATAGCTGCCAGTTCGTCTAAATTATATAAATATTTTTTCATATTAATTCTTCTTTAACTGATTTAAGTAAAATATTCAAATCTATCGGAACAATTCCTACTTCTTCGCAAACAATTCCACCTGCGAAATTTGCAAGGTAAGATGCTTCATCTATTGAGTATCCAGCTGCCAATGAAGCAGTTAGTGTAGCTATTACTGTATCACCGGCACCTGACACGTCAGCTACTTTTCTCGCTTTTGTTGGTATTCTTCTGACTGGTCTATTCTTCTCAAAAAGTGCTATCCCTTCTTCTCCGAGTGTAAGTAATAGATAAGTAGGATTTAATTCTTCAAGTAATTTATTACCTGCAAATTCCATATCTTCTTTCGTCTTAATCCTAATACCTAATGCATCTTCGGTTTCTTTTCGGTTTGGTTTAAATACTGTAACATTTTTATATTCAAAAAAGTTGTTAAATTTTGGATCGACAGAGATAATTTTACCGGCATCCAAAGCCATTTTAATGACTTCTTTTATTACGTTTTCTGTAAGTACGCCTTTATTATAATCTTCGAGAATTACTGCATCGATCTGTTCAACAATTGAAAAAAAGTATTTAATAATTTTTTTTTCAATCTTGGAATTGATGGGATTTGTGTTTTCTTTATCGATTCGAATTACATGTTGCTTGTGTGCAATTACTCTCGTTTTTGTAGTAGTATGTCTTGAAATATCTTTTATTAAACCTTTTCCGTCAATATTACTTTCATTTAGTAATTTATGAAAAATTGCTGCATCAGAATCATTACCGATAACGCCAACAGGATAGGGGAATCCCCCAAGACTTTGAATGTTTTTCGCTACGTTCATAGCACCGCCGAATCGGGAAAATTCATTATCGACTTCGAGAACAGGAACAGGAGCTTCAGGTGATATCCTATTAACAGAACCCCAATAATAACTATCGAGCATCATGTCGCCTATAACGGCAATTTTCTTCCCTTTCAAATTATTGTTTAAACTAAAAATCTTTTTCTTATTGAAATTATTCATTTTACCATTTAGCCAAATTATTAACGATTTTAATTTTTACTACGTTTGAACTTGTTCCAATCCAAATATTTGTTCCATCGAAATAGATACAATTTATATTAGGCGAAATAACATTATTTCTAATAATAGAAACTTTATTGTTGGTTCTATTAATAAGAGCAAGGCCTCTACCGTACATCTCTTTAGTATCTCTACCGAATTGATATAATCCTGCCCAAACATAGTTACCCGTAATTGCTAAGGAATTAATTCCATTTCCAGTAAGTCCATTAGAAATATCAAACTTAGTCCAGTCGTTTTTTCTATTAAATTTAAAAATGCCACCAACATTAAAATCAGGTCTTTCAGGAGTAATAAACTCATCTAAACCGATCCATATATTTTTGCTTTCAAATGCGATAGATGAAATAGAAACTTGCTCTCCGAGACCAGCGAAATAATTGTTCCTATTATCATAAAAAAAGATTGCGTCTGAATCATCGATATTTTTATTCTTACTGTATTTATGAAGCCCTGCTTCTGTAGCAAACCAAACAACACTATCACCATCAACAGCAATGTCTTTAATAGTATTTGTTTTCTCAATACCTGCAATAGTAAGATCGTGATCCGTAAATCTTTGTTTCTTTAGATCAAATTCAGTTAGATATTTAAATCTTCCAATCCAGAGAATATCTTCATATTTATCATAAGCAAGAGAGCGGATCCAATTACTGAGTTGCCCTCCGAGACCAAATTTTCTTTTAGTCCATGTATCGCGTTTTTTATCCAAAATAAAAAGACCATCAGTAGAACCTGCCCAAACGAATTTATCATTTGCAGCTACACAATAAAAGATATCGTGCTGAAGATTTCCTTTTTCGGAAGAGTAATTTTCCCATTTCTCGGTTTTCAATGAAAATTTAAATATCCCTTTCCCATTTGTTGCAACCCAAATATTTTCTTTATCTCCTGAAATATTTGTAATTGAAGTTCCATCTAAAAAAACAGAGATAGAATCATTTTGTGAATATACATTTGTAGTAAAAACTATTATTATGATTAAAAGTAATTTTTTCATTTGAAGGAGTCTTTAACTGCTATTTAATAAAAGAATTGATTGGTTCTAAAATTTCAAAATGATTTTCAAATCCGGATTTTAATGAACAAGTAAGTCTAGAATAATCAGTTTCATAACCTACAATTGTTTCAATCTCTATTGTTTTTGAATCGATTTCTCTTTTAAGATGAAGAAATTCGTTTTCATCGATATTAAGATAATCAATTAAATGCTTATGATAATCTCCGCAAAGAATTGAACCATGTTGCAAGATTGTGCTATTTAGTTTTCTTTGCGCACTCCCAATTAATTTCTTACCATGGAATTTTACTTCGTTCTTGGCTGTACTACCAAAGCAGATAGCACCGGAGGATTCTTTTAAAAGGGCAGGGAAGTTTGGCTGTATATTTTCTAATTCAGCTTCACCTAATTTAGGATCATATAATTTCAATCCATTTAAAAGAGCTTTAGAAATTTCTGAATATAATTCTTTAGGAGAGAAATCTTTTCCATAAGGATAAACCACAGAGTAAGTAATTTCTTCAGCGTGTAGAATTGCCCTGCCTCCTGTTGGTCGTGTCACAATTTCAATATCATCAGCAATAGATTTCTCTATTTTAATATCAGAAATTTTTTGATTAGCACCTAAAGAAATGCAATAAGGTTGCCAACGGTATATCCTGAAAAAAGCAATGTCATTAGTGCATGTGTGCGCTAATGACATATCAAAATCCATATTATATTTACCTGTATTAAATCCGGTATCTGTATAAAACCACTTCATCTTCTTATTACTGCTCTTTTTACGTCAATAAAAAAGTCTAATATCCTTTTTGCATAAATATTATCAGGATATTTCTCTGCAATTTTAATTTTTGCTTGTGAAAAATTATTCCCTGAATGATATAGAAAATGATAGCAATCCTTAATAGTAGCAATATCATCATTAGAAAAACCACGTCTTCTTAAGCCAATTACATTTAGACCATGATATCTAAGTGGTTCTCCAGCTGCTAGAATGTATGGGGGTATGTCAGAAGTTACTTTGAATGTTCCCCCAATCATAGAATATGCTCCAATTTTAGAAAACTGATGAACTGCTGTAATACCTCCAAGAGTTACCCATTCTTCTACATGAACGTGACCGCCGAGCTGAACTGCATTAGATAAAATACAATTATCTCCAACAATACAATCGTGTGCTACATGTGCATAAGCCATTAATAAACAATCTTTACCAACTGACGATTTGCCTGTTGCTAAAGTTCCTCGGTGTAATGTAACAAATTCTCTAATGGTAGTATTGTCTCCCACATAGAAATACGTTTTTTCATCACCAAATTTTAAATCTTGTGGTGTATTGGCTATCGAAGCACCTTGATATATTTTAACATTTTTACCAATTCGAGAACCGTTATATAATACAGCACTTGAAGCTATTTCAGTATTATCTCCTATCTCAACATCATCATGGATAATTGAAAATGGACCAATTTTTACGTTCTCTCCTAATTTTGCATTAGGGCTAACTATCGCTGTTGAATGAATTAAGCTCATTAATTGTCTTCTTTATTTATTGGTTGTTCTCTATCTACTATTGCAGCCATAAATTCTGCTTCTGCAACTAAAGTATTTTCTACATAAGCGGCACCTTTAATAGAAAAGTATTTTGGTCGTTTAGTTATTAGTTCAGCTTCAAGTATTAGCTGGTCTCCTGGAACAACAGGTTTCCTAAATTTTGCATTATTAATACTCATGAATAGAACTAATTTTTTCTTTGGATCGGGTAAGGCGTTTAGTAATAAAATGCCGCTTGCCTGTGCCATTGCTTCTACGATTAGAACTCCCGGCATTACAGGATGCCCCGGAAAATGTCCTTCAAAAAATGGTTCGTTACCTGTAACAGATTTTACACCAACAACTTTTTTATCCAATTCTAATTCGGTTATTTTATCAACTAATAGGAATGGATAACGGTGAGGGAGTATTCTTTTAATTGCATTAATATCAAAAACGACACCTTCTTTTTTTACATGTTGATATTTTCTTACTAATTTATTTTGCTGATACAAAGCTCTTACTTTTTTAGCAAATTCTACATTCGCTTTATGCCCTGGTCGGGCTGCTAAAATTTGTGCTTTTATCGGGGCGCCTATAAGAGCTAAATCCCCAAGCATATCCAAAAGTTTATGACGTGCCGGTTCATTCTTAAAGCGAAGTGATTTATCATTTAAGAAACCGGTTCCACCTAATTTCATTGGTTCAGAAAGTCCAACCTTGTTGCCTAATTTATCTAATTCTTCTTGTGATAAGTTATGATCTACAATCACAATAGCATTATTAAAATCGCCTCCTTTAATCAGTCCTTTATCGGCAAGGGCTTCTACTTCACTTAAAAAACAGAAAGTTCTACAAGGAGCAAATTCAGTTACAAATTCTTTTTCTAAATCGAATAGTCCGGTATGTTGACTTCCAAGAGCAGGATTCTGGTAATCAACCATTACTGTAATACGATAATTATCAAGTGGAAGTGCAACAATATCTATCTGGTTTTCTTCGTCATGATGCATTACAGTTTGATCAATTTTAAGATAATCTCTTGGTGTATCTTGAGTAACAAAACCTGCTTCAAGTAATTTCTCAACATAGGGCATTGCACTACCATCGCCCACGGGTGGCTCGATTCCGTCTAATTCAATTTTTATATTATCGATTTGTAAACCGACTATGGAAGCGAGTACATGCTCAACAGTAAAAACCTTTGCTTCTCCTAACCCTAAAGTTGTACCACGCGAAATATCAACTACATAATCTGTATTCGCAGGGATTTCGGGTCTATCACCAAGATCAACGCGTATAAATCTAATTCCATAATTATCAGGTGCAGGTCTAAAAGTCATTGTGCATGAAGTGCCTGTATGTAATCCAATCCCGGAAATTGAAGTAGGTTTGGCTATTGTCCTCTGAAGTTCTAACATCAGATATTTTCCTTTTTCGTTAATTCAGAAATTTTTCCTTCCAAAAATGCAATTTTTTCTTCTAAATTCTTAATACTTTTTGCATACGAAGGTAAATTCCTTACATGAACTTCATTTTTAAGTTCTGTCATAAAATCTTCTGCCGGTGTTCCTCGGTATTGTCCTGATTTAAGAAGTGATTTAGAAACACCTGATTGAGCAGTAATTACAATTTTATCCCCAATTTCTAAATGTCCGGCAATTCCAACTTGACCAGCGAGAATAACATTATTACCAATCTTTGAGCTTCCCGCAATGCCGCATTGAGATGCAATTGCAGTGTCTTTCCCAATTAAAACATTATGTGCTACTTGAACTAAATTATCAATTTTAGTGCCTCTCTTTATTCGAGTAGAGCCAAAGGCTGCTCTATCTATTGATACATTAGAACCAAGTTCCACATCATCTTCTAAAACAACATTCCCAATTTGCGGTACTTTAGTATATTCATTTTTTTCATTTGGGATATATCCGAAACCATCCGAACCTATAACTGTTCCAGAGTGAATAATAACACGATTACCAATGACGGAATCTTCTCGTATAGTAACATTCGGATAAATTAAACAGCTTTCTCCGATAGAAACATTTCTCATCACTACCGTATTGTGGAGAAGAGAACTATTATCTCCAATTTTAACACCGCGCTCAATTACAACATTCTTACCAATATTAACATTTTTTCCGATAAATGCAGATTCATCAATTTGCGCACTTTTATCAATACCTTTGGTTTCAATTTTGGGTGTTAAGTAAGTGATAATTATTTTTTGAAGTGCATGATTGGGGTTTTTCACTTCGATATAATTAATATCTTCTCTTGAACGTTGTAAATCGGGTTTTATTAATACTGCTGTGGCTTGTGTGGTAGATAAGTATTTCTCGTATGCGGGTAAATAGAGGAAAGTTAAGTCTCCTTTTTGGGATTCTTCTATTTTTGCAATGTTGGAAATAACTTCATCGGGATTCCCATAAACAATACCGCCGACTAAGTCGGCGATATCTTTTAATTTTAATTTCATTTTCACTCATTTTAGTTTTTCTAATACTAAATTCGTTACGTCAAACTCTTCTTTAGCGTAGAGAAAAATCATGTCTCCGCTTCGATCAAATATAAAATCAAAATCTTCTTCTTTAGCAACATCTTGAATGGCATTAAAAATTCTGTTTTGAATAGGTTTCATTAGTTCTTCTTGTTTTTGAAAAAGTTCTCCTCTAACGCCGAACTTATCTTGGCGGTATTTGGAAACTTGATCTTCGAGAGCTACTAATTCTTTTTCTACGTCAGCTCTTTTCTGTTCGCTAAGGATAAGCTTTCTTTTTTCATAATCATCATATTTAGCTTTCCAATCACGTTCAAGCTTTGCTAATTCATCCTGCCATTCTTTAATTAATGCATCAAGCTTTTTCTGAGTATCCTGTGCATCAGGTAATTGCTTCATAATCGTTTCAGAATCCACATAGCCGAATTTAGGTTGTGCAGATATTAACGAAAATGACCCAAAAAGAAAAGCGAAAACTATTACAAAACAAAATTTCTTCATTTTTTATTTGCCTCTTTTAAGTCTATCTAATACCTTAAATGTTATATCAAATTGTTGATCAGCATATAACAAAATTACATCACCAGCTTTATCAAATACAAATTGCATTGATTCGTCTTTAGCAATATCATTGATAGCATTAAATATTTTTGTTTTTACAGGAGCCATAATTTGTTCTTGTCTAACGAAATATTCTCCGTTAGGTTGATTAAATTTTTGATCTCTAAATTGTTGTGCTTTTTGTTCTTTTTCAACGATTTTAGTCTGTTGTTCTTTTTGTTTTTCAGGAGACATGGTAGCTGCTTGTTTCTGATATTCAGCATAAGAAGATTGTAATTCTGCTGCCATACTATCAATCTGTGCTTTCCATTTTGCAACTAAACCATCAATATCACTTTTAGCTTTAATAGCTTCGGAGTATTGCGCTAAAATTGTTTCTGAATCAACGTATCCAATTTTAACTGCCGGAGTAGCTGTCTGTGCGAAAGCACTTGATGAAATTAACAAAAGAGCAAATAGTACAAGATATTTTTTCACTTCAACCTCAATTATATTTATTATGTATTAAAAACCTTTACCGAATTGGAAATGGAAAATCCATTGTGGTTCTTGTCCATCAACACTTTTTCTATCAAATCCATATCCATAATCAAAACCAATTAATCCAATCGGATTAATCATAATTCTTGCGCCAAGACCAACAGATTTTTTCAAATTAAAAAAGTCTGTTTGTTTCATATTAAAAAATACGTTACCTGCCTCTGCAAAAGCAAGTATATAAATTGGAATCGGCTCTAAAGCTAATGCAGCTCTTAATTCAAAAGTATATTTATTCATTACACGTGAACCAATTACATTATCAGTAGCCGTACGCTGACCAATACTTCTATCATCGTAACCTCTCAACGGAGTAGTAGCAATAATTAATCCATTACCACCCATGTAGTAGAAATCAAACGGTTGTATAGGAGTATTTTTAACTAACTCGTTAATATACCCAAAATCTACACTTGAATACATTACAATTCTATTAATTCCGAAAAGTGGTTTGTACCATTCAGACTTTAAATCAATTTTATAGTAATCAACATTACCCGGAAGGAATGGGCCGCCGGTTATTTCACCTGAAAGAGAAAATTTTGATCCTCTTGCCGGAAATATTGGATTATCCACATCATTCCTCGATATTACTACTCCGGTTGTATATTGCCTTGTTAAACCTTGTTGATAATAGCCCTGTCCATCGATAACATCATTATACTGAAATTTAATTATTCCTTGAACATAAAAATAATCATCAGGCCAAGTTAATTTTCTTCCTAATCTTACGCTAATTCCTGATTGTCTAAGATCATAAACATATCTTTGACGAGTATCAAACATATCGAAGCCCACAAGGGTAGGTGTATCCATAAACCATGGCTCAGTAAAACCGAGAGAGAATGTTCTATAAAAATTTCCAACCCCAAACTGCCAGCTAAAATTAAGAATCTGTCCACCGCCCATTTGGAATGGTTCAGCTAATGAAAAATTTGTAAGAGTGAATCCAAGTGAACCTGAGAATCCAAATGCGCCGCTATAACCTACCGAAGCATTCAAATAATCACTCGATTTTTCTTGAACTTTATAAACCAAATTAACTGTGCTGTCATTAGCGGGGCGGTAATCTACTCCGCTTTTATATAATTCTTCTACATTAAAATACTGTAAGTTAGATAACTGTTGAATACTTCTTAAAATATAACTTCTACTGAAAAAATTTCCCGGAATAGTATAAAGCTCTCTTCTAATAACTTTGTCTTTGGTTTTTTCGTTCCCGGTTATTTCAACTTTACCTACTTTGAAACGATTTCCTTCACTCATTTTGATATTTATATCAACCGAATCGCTTGCAACCTTAGATTCTTTTGCCTCCAAATTAAAACCTAAATAACCATTATCCTGATAAAGGGAAGATACATCTGATTGTTTTTCGTTATAATACAAATTCTGATTGAATTGTTCTACATTGTAAATATCGCCTTTCTTAAACGAGAGACGCTCTAATATGTCATCAGAAGGATAAACAGTATTTCCGACAATTGAAATATTTCTAATTTTATATTGGACTCCTTCAAAAACACTAATAACTATATCCAATTCTGTTTTATCGTCATTATAAATAATTGTATCACCGAGTACTGTAAAATCTAAGTACCCATTTTTCTTATAAAATTTTTCTATTAATTTTAGGTCTTCTTTAAATTTTTCAGCTTTTAATTTAGGACTTGACCAGAATTTCCACCATTTAGATTCTGAGGTTTCTGTCATTTCACCCCTTAAATCTCCATCATCAAATGCAAGATTACCATTAAAGACAATATTCCTAATATTTACTTCTTCACCTTCTTCAATATCAAATAGTAAAATAGTTCTTTCTTTTATTCTGTCGATTGAATTAATTGAAGTTGCTTTATCCTTATCAATTTTTGTTTCGTATTGCTGAGATAGATCTTTTTCGTAAACCCAGATATTAATTAATTCGTCGTCAGTAGAATCGGTTCTTTGATAAATATATTTTTTAGGGGTAATTTTAACGTTTAGATAACCTTCTTCTTCATAAAGTTTTAGAAAATCTGCTTTAATTTTATTTATATCACTATTCTTAAGAGTTTGCCCTCTAACAATCGAAACTTTTTTATCTAAGTCGTCATTGCTAAGTTCATCATTACCACGGTAGTCCACTTTCTCAAGACGCTGAAATTCTTTCACTTTAATTTGAAGAAAAATTCCATCATCAATTTTTTTCTCAAGTAAAAGTTGAACGTCTTCAAAAATTCCAAGATTCCAAAGACGTTTAATTGCATTATTAGATTTATCGCCAGGGATTTCTAACTCATCGCCTACTTTTAAGCCTGTATTGGCAATGATAGTATTGGCATCTGCTGATTTATTGCCGGTTACACTCATTCCGAGGATTTTATAATTATTCTTTTGAACCTGAGGAATAATTATTCCGGGAATTAGTAAAAGACAAATAAGGACTATTTTAAGCTGATTGTTTGGTAAGACCATTCGATAATTGCTCGCTCACTAAACCGAATCTCCTTTCTCTTTTCTGAAAGCTTTTAATTGCTTCAAGCAAATTCTTAGTTTTGAAATCAGGCCATAATGTATCGGTAATATAGATTTCCGAATATGCTATCTGCCATAATAAAAAATTACTAATTCTTTGCTCACCACCACTGCGAATCATCAAATCCGGATCAGGAAATGCAGCCGTGCTTAGAAAATCTGAAATAGTTTTCTCGGTGATATCTTCAAAATTTAATTTATTATCTACTACTTGCTTCGTTATATTCTTTACTGCTTCAGTTAGTTCCCATCTACCACTATAACTTAATGCTAAATTTAACGTCATCGAAGTATTATTAGCAGTTTTTTCAATTGCACTTGTAAGTTCATCTTGAACTATTGAAGGCAATAGCTTAGTGTTTCCGATAGTAGTTAATTTAATGTTATTGGAATGAAGCTCGTTGGTTTCTATCTGTAAACTTTTTACAATAAGACGCATTAAAGTAGTAACTTCGTCTTCAGGGCGATTCCAATTTTCGGTCGAAAAAGTGTATAGCGTTAATACTTTTACTCCAAGATTGGCGCAAGCTTCAACAATTTCGCGCACAATCGCAACGCCTTTTTGGTGACCTGCAACTCGAGGAAGTGCTCTTTTTTTTGCCCATCTACCATTACCATCCATAATAATAGCAATGTGAGCAGGGGTTTTCCCGCTTTTCTTTACTTCCTCAATTAATTTTAATTCGGCTGCTTTTAACCGCACCAATAACTCTATCCCATTTTAATTAGACTTGGAAAAATAGTCTGCAAGGGTATAAATGTCAAGAAAATCAATAAAAA
>JBAYVI010000043.1:0-21464 GCA_041674625.1 Melioribacteraceae bacterium
AATACTCGGCTTGGAGTTTCGTATAGGTTAAATGAGGTACTAGACTTATATACGAGTTACGCAAACGTTACGAGAGAACCGCGCTTAAAAAATTATTATGATGCTGCTGAATCAAGTGGAGGAGCTGTTCCTCAGTTTAAGTGTACTAATGGCAATTTTGATTTTAATGAACCATTAGTTAAACCTGAAACAATGTCAAGTTTCGAATTAGGTATTAAATATGATAATGATAATATTTCTACATCTGTAAATAGTTATTATATGAATTTTAGTAACGAGATTGTAAGTAAAGGGCAGATAGATCGATTCGGACAGCCAATTACAGGAAATATGGATAAAACTACACACTATGGTGTTGAGGTAGCAATGAACTATATTCCTATTGAAGAACTACAATTTGATCTCTCAGCATCATTAAGTAAAAATTATATAAAGAGTGGAACTACATATATTTATTATTTACAAAATCAAGATTATTTACAAACGGCAAAACTAAGTTTAAATGATAATACGATAGCAGGATTTCCAGATAAAATCATAAATGCTTCATTAATTTATAATTGGAAACATTTATCATTTAAGTATAGCTTAAGGTATCAGGGAGAGATGTTCACAGATAACTACGGAGGTAACTTAACGAATTATCGAAAATTATATTCTGCAATTACTGATTATTCAGATAATAGAGTTGATCCTTTTATTATAAGTAATCTAGAAATTAATTCTCGGATAGAATTAGCCGGATTAATTAAAGAAGCTGAATTAATATTACAAATCAACAATTTATTTGATAAATTATATGCACCTTACGGAATTGGGAAAGAGTATTTTCCGGCTGCTACAAGAAATATTTTGCTAACAGTTAGAGTTAATTTAAAATAATATGAACTTAATAATAGGAAATGGGAAAAGTCCCACTAAAAAAGAAATTAATTTTTTAAGAAAAATTGGTTTTGATAAAATATTTTGCGCAGATGGTGGAGCTAACTATACTTTTAAAAATAAAATAATTCCTGATTTTATTATTGGAGATTTAGACTCAATTGATCACAAAGTATATGAATACTATAAAGATAAATCAAAAATAATTCATATTAAAAGGCAGAATGATACTGATATAGAAAAGGTGATTAAGTTTCTAATTTCACAAAAAGAAAAAAAGGCATTAATATTAGGTGGAACGGGTAATAGGATTGACCATACGATTTGCAACTTAAGCATAGTTTACAAATATTTTAATAAGATAGAGCTTTCAATTTTACATGAGAATACTGTTTTAACTCCTCTTAAAGGAGAACATACTTATAATTCATTTAAAGGGGAAATAGTATCTTTATTTGGCTTTGATAAAGAGTTAAGAGTAACAACTATGGGACTAAAGTATAAACTTAATAATAAGCTATTAGCGTTTGGTGTAAATGAAAGTTTGAGCAATGTTTCAAAGGGTAAACATTTTACTATTAATGCAGAAAAAGGGATTGTATTTGTAATTAGGAATTATGAAAATATGAAAAAGTATGATCTCCTTTTCTAGTTACGACATATTAATTTTAATCTCATTTTTTCTAATCTTAGTTTTAATAGGATTACTGCCTTCGATTAAGGATAAAAATTCTAAAGGTGAGTTTTTATTGGCCGGAAGAAAAATGGGGCTTACTTTATTCGTAATGACCAATGTTTCCACCTGGTATGGCGGTATTTTAGGAATAGGTGAATTTACTTATAACTACGGTTTAATCAGTTGGACTACACAAGGGCTTCCTTATTATATCTTTGCTATTTTATTTGCTTTCTTTCTTGCAAAGAAAGTTAGAAAATCTAACCTTCATACAATTCCGGAAAAAATTAAACAGGTATATGGACTAAAAGCTGGAATCATTTCTGCAATCTTCATTTTCTTTTTAGCATCACCCGCTCCTTATCTTCTAATGTCAGCGAACATATTTGAAATTGTATTCGGATTTAATAAATATTATGCAGTTTTTATCAGCACAATTGTAGCTGTTTTATTTGTAATTAAAGGTGGGTATAAATCTGATCTTTATACAGATGTTTTTCAATTCTTAGTTATGTTTATCGGATTTATTGTAATTGTTTATTTCTCATATCAAAAGTTTTCCGGTATGGAATATTTAGTTCAAAAACTCCCAGCAAATCACTTAAATCCCACCGGAGGATTTTCAATCTATTACTTAATTACATGGTTTATCATTGCCTTTTGGACTTTTGCCGATCCGGGATTTCATCAAAGATGTTATTCTGTTAAAAATGAGAAGATCGCTTTTAAGGGAATTTTAATTTCAGTTATATTTTGGATATTTTTTGATTTTCTAACTACATCAACAGGACTTTATTCAAAAGCTTATTTCAGTGATTCGATTGAGGCAGTATTATCTTTTCCACTCTATGCTAATGCAATTTTAACATCAGGTTGGAAAGGTTTATTTTTTGCAGGCCTTTTTGCCACTATCTATTCTACTTTAAATAGTTTTTTATTTATAAGTTCATCTACTTTAATAAATGATATTACTCCGCACATAAAGAAGCTAAAGATTAATAAAATATCCTTTGTTACCAAAACTCGATATACGATTATTTTAACTGCCACTTTATCATTAATCATAGTATTGTTTTCTGAATCAGTTGTTCAACTATGGTATATATTAGGAAGTTTATTTATTCCCGGTCTCATATTTTTAATTATTGCATCTTACTATCCTAAGCTAAAAATATCTACATGGCTATCAGAACTGCAATTGATTATTGGGTTTGGTGTCAGTCTAATTGTCTTTATTCTAAAAATGGTAGGTATTGATTATTTGAGTGAAGTAGAGCCACTTTTAATAGGGTTATTAGCTGTGGCTATAATTCAAGTATATGGGCATTTCAAAAGACTAAAGAACTAACTTAATGAAATTTCTTTTTCCTACTTTTAATATCATTTCATTTTCAAGTCGTAGTTGAAATTTTATATCTGTGATTTTTTCACTATCTAAAGATACACCGCCTTGTGTAAGTAATCTACGTGCTTCACTTTTGGAAGGGGCAAATCCGACTGCTACAATTAAATCCAAGATATCATAAACGATATCTTTTTCTAATTTGTAGGAAGCAATATCATCAGGCAAACCTTTCTTAATAAAAATTCTATCGAACTCTTCTTGTGCATTACTTGCTGCATCTAAGTTATGATACATCTCAACTAATTTTTTAGCTAGGCTTCTTTTTATATCACGTGGGTTTGTTTCTGGATTACTTAATTCAGTTTTTATATTGTCCAAATCATTTTTACTAATATCTGTTAGTAGCTCAAAATAAGTATAAATTAAATTATCCGGTATAGACAAAGTCTTACCAAATATATCCTTAGGTGATTCATCTATACCAATATAATTATCCATCGATTTACTCATTTTCTCAATACCATCGGTACCTACTAACAAGGGCATAGTAAGAATTATTTGCGGATCAATACCAAATTCTCGCTGAATATCGCGACCTACTAATAAATTAAATTTCTGATCTGTGCCACCTAATTCAACATCACTTTTAATGGCGACAGAATCCATCGCTTGGGCTAAAGGATATAGAAATTCATGAAGACTTATCGGTACCCCTGTTTTATATCTCTTTGTGAAGTCATCTCTTTCAAGCATACGTGCTACTGTATATTTTGAAGATAATTTTATTACGTCTTCAAAATTCATTGTACTTAGCCATTCGGAATTATGTACAATATTAGTTTTTTCAGGATGCAATATTTTTGAAGCCTGCTCGAAATATGAAATGCCATTTTGTTTTGCTTGTTCAAAAGTAAGTGGCGGACGTGCAGAATTACGTCCAGAAGGGTCGCCAATCATACCTGTAAAATCACCAATGATAAGAATTGCCTGATGACCTAAATCTTGAAATTGTGCGAGTTTACGAAGAACAACCGAATGACCAAGATGAAGATCCGGTCTTGTAGGGTCGCAGCCGAGTTTTATGTTTAATGGTTTATTTTCCTTAAATGATTTTTCTAATTTTTTAATCAATTCATCTTCAGGGATAATTTCTAAAGCACCTCTTTTTATAATATCCATTTGCTCATTAATCGGCGGAAATATATTTTTCACTATAACAAAAACTCCTTATCTTTTTAAATTTCTGGCAATTTCTCTTTTTATTTCTCGTGTTGCTATATCTTCACGTTTATCGTAACTCTTTTTACCGAAAGCTATACCGAGTTCTACTTTTACGCGTTGCCCTTTAAAATATAACCTCAAAGGTATTAATGTAGCTCCTTTATCATTTGTAGCACGGGAAATCTTTTTTATTTCACTTTTATTTAGTAATAATTTTCTTTCTCTAACAGGGTCATGATTATTAATGCTTCCTTGATCAAAAATGCTGATATTACAATTAAGCAATATAACTTCATTACCACGAATAGTAGCATAACTATCAGTAAGATTTGCTTTATGTTGCCTACAAGATTTTACTTCAGTACCAACTAATGAAACTCCTGCTTCATAAGTTTGTTTTATAAAGTAATCGTGTGTTGCTTTTCTATTGACGGTTATATTTTTTTCTTCTATTAATGGCATATTCTGGTTAAATTAAACCTTAAACTTATTTTTTATATTTTATAATTTCAACAAACCTAAGTGTGAAAATAAAACTAAATGGCAGAAAAACATTTTTTAGAGCAGATCAAATATACAAAAGAATTTATTATCCCTTACTTAAAAGAGCATATTTCTCCTTTAGAAAATATGAATGTATTAGAAATTGGATGTGCTGAAGCCGGATTACTTTCTGTATTTAATGAAATGGAATGTAAAACCACCGGTATAGAGATAAGCCCACATCGTGCCCAATTTGCAAGGGAGAAAAATGTTAAATCGAAAATTATAGAAGGGGATATTACAAACAATGAAATAGTGTCTATAATCAATAATAAGTTTGATTTAATTATTATGAGAGAAGTAATTGAACATATTCATAACAAAGAAAATGCTTTAGCAAACATTGAAAAACTATTAAATAAAGATGGGTACTTATTCATATCATTTCCGCCAAGATATTCACCATTTGCAGGACATCAACAGATAGGAAGGACAAAACTCAGTAAAATACCTTATCTTCATCTTCTTCATGTAAAAGCATTAAAATATTTCACTAAAAGAATGAATGAAAGAGATGATTTTGTTGAAGAAATAAAATTGAACTTTGCTACTGGGATGGCAATAAAGCGATTTGAAAAATTAATTACACCATTTAATTATAAAGTTATTAAAAAGGATTTGTATTTATTTAGACCTATCTATTCACAGAGATATGGATTACCAATTGTAAAAGTTCCGGAAATACCTTTAATTAAAGAAACAATATCTTTTGGTTACGAAATACTTTTAAAAAAATCATAAAACAAGGTAATTTATGTTAGACATTCAAAAGAAACTTACTAACCCTTTCTATGCTTTGTTAAGTCTACCGGCAACTGCAATGGGTTTTGCTCTTTCTATTCAAATTGCAGCACTTAGTTGGATTCTAAATACTAAATATAATTTAGATATTCATGAAGTTGGACTTGTATGGGCTGCTGGTCCTTTAGCCGGTATATTCGGGCAAGTCATAGTAGGATTGATTAGTGATAAAGTTTGGTTTTGGGGAGGAAGGAGAAGACCGTTTATACTAATTGGAGGTCCACTTGCCGCTTTAATGTTAATTGCATTACCAAATATTGATAAAATAGCATCTTTTTTAGGAATTGCTTCAATAATGGGTGTCGCTATTGCAGTTGCATTAACTCTTGATCTTGCAATCAATATTAGTTTTAATCCTACTCGCTCAATAATAGCTGACGTAACACCAAAAGGTAATCCACGAACAAAGGGATATACTTGGATGCAGACAATTTCAGGACTTTTTGGGGTTCTTGCATATTTAGTCGGTGCGTATTGGGGTAATTATTTATTAATCTATTCAGGTGCTATTTTAGTTGTTGCATTCTCTGTTATTCCAATGTTTTTTATTAAAGAAAATAAGAATCTTGAGATTGAATTAGAAGATGTAAAAATTGAAACAAGAGATAAAAAAACTGAATGGGCAGAATTAATTAAATTATATGTAGCTCATGGTTTTTCATGGATAGGTATCCAAACAATGTTTGTATTTATAATAGCGTTTATTCAACAAAATATATTAGCCAAAGGAATTTCAACAGAAGAAGTTAATTATCAATCAGGTCAAATAATAGCAATAGCATTCGCTGTATTAAATACAGTTGGATTTATTTTGCCTGCATTAGTATTAGAACCAATAGCTGAAAAATTAGGAAGAAATAGAACTCATACTTTAGCAGTTGCAATAATGGCAGTTGGTTACTTCCTTATATTATTTTTTGCTACTACGCCATTACTCCTATTTTTGTTTATGGCTGTTGTAGGTATAGGATGGGCAGCAGTAGTTAGTCTTCCATTTGCTATTATGTCTGAAAAAGTCGATCAAGGCAGAATGGGGTTTTTTATGGGCATTTTTAATTTATCAGTAGTTATTCCTCAATTAATTGTTAGTCTTGTAATTGGATATTTTGTAAAAGAAGCAGCAAATAGTGATGTTATTTTTTGGATTAGTGCTGTTACTTTAACTTTATCTGCAATTTCATGGCTTTTTGTTAAAGAAAGTGGTAAATAATTATAAATGAATAAATAGGATGTTGGAATGAAACTAAAGATATTTTTATTTCTTTTTTTATTTGGGATTGTAGCTTATGGTCAATCTTTATCATTAATTGATTCGGATAGAATTGCAGGTGAAATTAAAAAGAGTGATAAATATTTAGAAGAATTTGGTTTATATGATGGTTTCTTATTTCCAATACTCAGAGGGGAAGTTGGATATTTTACTGTGTCGAGCAATAAAATAAAACCAAATTTAGTCTTGATTGATCCTGATGGGAAAGTTTATATTAAAACGAATAATAAAGATAATTCATTCGCTTCCATTAATTTTGAATCGGGCATTACCGGTGAATGGGTGCTTTATGTGATTAGTGATAAAGGCAGTATAGGAGAGTATGAACTAAATTATGGTATTGGCGATAAAATGAAACTTAATATTGCGAATAAGAAAAGTTGTGATGAATTAATTGGTATTGTAGCACATGCAAATAATTACTTCTTATTATTCGACTATGCTATGACCCCGTCAGAATTAAAATCTAATAATATTTCATTTGATCCATCTAATTATGAAGTAATAAAAGAAACTATTGGTATCTCATTTGAGAAAGGTAAAACCTTGTTCACTTCACATGTAAATGATATCAAAAATTGTTTATTGGCTAATGAGAAAGATTTCAAGATTATGGAAGAGAATAAAGACTTTATCAGATGTATATCTGATAAAGTCGAGATCTTACTAAATAAAATTCAAAAAGCAGATAAAACAACGGAGATAACGTTAAAAGTAAAATTAATTAATTAGTTTTTATCTTCAACAAGAAGTACCATTACGCCTGAAAGTAGCATAGAAAGCCCACCGATTAGAAGGGCGTAAATTGCTTCATTAGCAAAAAGATGTTTAACGATCAATCCAAGGATAGCGGCAGCAGTTATTTGTGGAATAACAATAAAAAAATTAAATATTCCCATATAAACTCCCATTTTTTCTTTAGGGAGTGCACCGGCAAGAATTGCGTAAGGCATTGCGAGTATTGAGGCCCAAGCTAAACCAATCCCTAATTCAGAAACTAGCAGTAAATTTGGATCTTTAATGAAATAAAATGAAACCAAACTTAAAGCTCCGATTGTTAGACTAATAAAATGAACGAATTTTCTACTGCTATATTTAGCAATTAAAGGCAAAACAAAAGCAGTAATTGCGGCAAATCCATTATAAACTGCGAATAAAATTCCAACCCAATTTGCACCTTCATTGTATGAAGCAGAAGAAGCATCAGTTGCACCAAAAATATGATGAGTTACAGCCGGGGTTGTATAAATCCACATAGCAAAGAGGGCGAACCATGAAAAAAATTGAACGAACGCTAATTGAATCATTGTCTTTGGCATAGCAATAAAATCATTGATTATTGATTTGAACCCAAAAGAGAATCCCGCAGAATTTTTCTTTTCTAATTCAAATATTTCTAAATTATCGGGAGGATATTCTTTTGTATTAAATACTGTCCAAAGTACAGCAGAGATATAAGCAAAAGCGCCTACATAGAAAGAATAAATAACAGAATCGGGAATCTGACCTGGTGAAGCTGTATTTCCGATACCAAGAAGATTAGTAAAGATATAAGGAAGTGCAGAGGCAATAACTGCGCCTAAACCAATAAAAAAACTTTGTACAGCAAATCCGGTTGTCCTTTGTTCAGAAGGAAGTAAATCGGCGACTAAAGCTCTGAACGGCTCCATTGATATATTTATAGAAGCATCCATAATCCATAGCATACCTGCGGCTATCCATAGCACCGGTGAATGTGGCATTGCCAACAGTGCTAAAGAGGCTAATATAGCACCAATAAGAAAGAATGGTCTTCTTCTTCCCAATTTGCCCCAAGTTCTATCGCTCATGTAGCCAATTATTGGCTGGATTAGTAATCCGGTAGTAGGAGCTGCAATCCATAAAATAGGAATTTCATCTATACTTGCCCCTAAGGTTTCAAATATTCTGCTTACATTCGCATTTTGAAGTGCAAAACCGAATTGGATACCAAGAAATCCAAAACTCATGTTCCATATTTGCCAAAAGTTAAGTTTTTTTTTATTCATTAATTCTCCACTATTCTAAAATTGAAACGATATTAAATTATCAAAAAAAATGATAAATTTTTAATTATATTAATGAAATCCATTTCTAATTTGTGAATATGAAAAATAAACAAAAAATAATTTCAGATAGAAAGTCAGACCATGTAGATCTTTGTCTAACTGATACAGTTTCTTATAAAAAGACAAATGGTTTTGATTATTATGATTTTATTCATTTTGCAGCTACTGATGTAGATTTCAATAAAATAACACTTTCACAAAAATTATTTAATAAAACTATTTCATACCCTTTTTTTATTTCTTGTATGACTGGAGGATATAATGGTTCATTAAAAATAAATTCTGAACTTGCTAACTTAGCTTCTCTAATGAACATACCGGTAGGTGTTGGAAGTCAAAGGCAAGCATTAGAAAATGATTCACTTATCGAAACATATAGAGTAATAAGAAAGAACAATAAAGATGGACTTGTATTTGGTAATATCGGAGTTCCTCAAATAGTAAAATCTAAAGACCCAATCGAAATAATTAAAAAGCTAAGCGATATTATAGAAGCTGATGCAATGGTGATTCATGTAAATCCATTGCAAGAAATATTTCAACCTGAAGGTGAACTTCATTTTCATGGTTTCTTGGATAAATTAAGCAACATTACCTCCAAAATAAAAATTCCGATTATTATTAAAGAAGTTGGTTCAGGTATTAATTACAATTCTGCTAAATTATATCTTGAAAGAGGCGCAGTAGGAATTGATGTAGCAGGAGCAGGGGGTACAAGCTGGTCAAAAGTCGAAATAGAAAGAAATAAAAGTCTTGTATCATATTTTTGGGGAGAATGGGGTTTAAGAACTTCTTACTGCGTGAGAACTGTGGCCGAACTTAAAAAAGATTATAAATTTACTTTATTAGCATCAGGTGGAATAAATAATAGTCTTGATTTTGCTAAATCAATTGCATTAGGTGCAGATTTAAGTGGTTCAGCGCGTATAATATTGAAAAATATAGTAGAAAATGGAATTGATGAGACCAAAAATATGTTATTACAATGGATTGATGATCTAAAGAAAATAATGTTTTTAACAGGGTCTATAAATCTCAAAGAATTTAGAAATGGAAAAATAATAAAAGCAGAGGAATTAATTTGAAATATGCTCGTAATTTACAAGAATTAAAGATTGAAAAAATAACTAAACAGGTAAACTCTAAACTTGACAACCTATTTACAAAGAAGAAATTGAAATCATTATACGATCCATGTGCGTATATATTAAAGGATGGGGGAAAGAGATTAAGACCTTTATTAGTTCTGTTTTCTGCAGAGGCAGTAAATTATAATCTAAATGATGCATTTAATTCAGCTTTAGCAGTAGAATTATTGCATAATTTTACACTTGCACATGATGATATAATGGATAATGCCGATAGAAGAAGAGGTGTGCCGACCGTTCATATCAAATATGATACAAATACTGCAATTCTTGCAGGCGATAATTTAATCTCTTATTCATACCATTTACTATTAAAGGATTGTTCAGACAAAAATTGCAAAGCGATATTAAATGCATTTACTACCGGAATAATAGAAGTTTGTGAAGGGCAAAGTCTCGATAAAGAGTTTGAGTCACGCAAGGATGTTTCTATTGAAGAATATCTTAAGATGATTTATAAGAAAACTGCTGCTATGATAGAAATGAGTTGCAAAGTGGGAGGGCAGTTAAATAATGCTTCACCAATTTATATTAAGGCGCTTTCAAATTTTGGAATGCATTTAGGCTTAGCTTTTCAGTTGCAGGATGATTTATTAGATATAATTGGTAGCGAGAAGGAATTTGGAAAAAATATTGGTGGAGATATTAAAGAAGGAAAAAGAACTTTTTTAATGTTACGTGCATATCAATTAGCAAATAAGCAAGAAAAGGCTTTACTAAACAAAGTATTTGATAGAAAAATAGATTCTAAAGAAGAAATAGAAAAAGTAAGAAACTTGTTTGAGAAATTAGGTGTAATAGATGAAGCAAAAAATAAAATTAATTATTATACAGTAAAGGCACAGAAATACTTAAATAAACTACCAAATAAGAAAGGTGTTGAGACATTATTTTGGTTATCCGAATACTTAATTAATAGAAAAAAATAATGATAGAGAAAAAAGTAAAAATCATCAATAATGCAGGTTTACATACACGTCCCGCTGCCACAATAGTAAAATTAGCCGGAAAATATAAATCAGAATTTTTTATCCATAAAGATGGTTATAATATAAACGGGAAAAGTATAATCGGTGTTATGACAATCGCTGCTGCCAAAGGGTCTGAATTAACATTAACTTTTGATGGAACTGATGAAGAAGAAGCATCTAAAGAATTATTAGATTATTTTCAAAGAGGTTTTGATGAACTCTAAAGCAAATACTTTACTGAAAGGAATTGCAGCTGCTTCCGGTATTACAATCGGAAATGCGTTTATCTTCTCAAAAGAGAAAGAAGAAATTAGTCAAGAGAGCATAGAAAATGTTAGCGAAGCAATTAAGAATCTTGAAGATGCATTAGCTCTCTCTAAAAAAGAATTAAAAAAAGTATTTAGCTTAGCTATGGATAAGTTAGGTGAAAAACGTGCGTCAATATTTGAAGCGCAAATGATGATCTTAGATGATCCAGTTTTAATTGATAATATTAAAAGCAGAATAAAAAAAGAAAAAAAACTTCCTGAATATATTGTTGATGATGAAATATCAAAATATATTCAATTAATGAATGATGCTCATGAAATGTATATGAAAGAAAGGTCATTAGATATAGATGATATTAAAAATAGAATAATCAGGAATTTGAAGAAAAAGAAATGGAAATCAAAAATATCTTCTGATGTTATAGTAGTAACTACCTCAATTTCACCATCTGATACTGTACTCTTTACCAAAGCAAATGTTAAAGGATATGTAACTGATTTCGGTGGATTAACTTCACATGCTGCAATTGTTGCACGTTCGTTAAATATTCCCGCCGTACTTGGAGTAAATGAAGCCACAGCCATAATTAAAGATGGAGATATACTAATTGTTGATGGTTTTCATGGTGAAGTTATCATTAACCCTGACGAAGAAAAAATACTTCTATATAAAAATAAAATCAACGAATTAAACCTCTATGATGAGAAGCTGTTTAAGTTAAGAAACAAACCAGCGGAAACAATTGATGGAAAAGAGATAAATTTAAGTGCAAATCTTGACCTTACTAAAGAGATTGACCTCATTTTTAGGAATAATCCGAAAGGAATTGGATTAGTAAGAACCGAACAAATATTTGAAGAATATGAAGCGTTCCCTGATGAAGACGAACAGTTTGAAGTATATAATTCAATTGCACAAAAAATATACCCTGAAAATGTTACTATTCGTGCTTTTGATATTGGAGGAGATAAAGTTTTGCCTGTTGATCTTCATGAACCAAACCCATTTTTAGGATGGAGAGGGATTAGACTTTTATTAGACAATAGGAATTTATTTAAGTCGCAAATAAGAGCTGTACTTAGAGCAAGCCAAAATAAAAATATTAAATTTATGGTGCCAATGATTACTTCTATGGAAGAGGTAATTGAAACAAAAGAGTTAATTGAACAATGTAAAAAAGAGCTAAAGAAAGAAAAGAGAAGTTTTGATTGTAATATGCACTTTGGAATAATGATAGAAATTCCTGCCGCAGCAATTCTAACTTCATCATTTGCCCGGGAAGTTGATTTTATAAGTATTGGTACAAATGATCTAATTCAATATCTATTAGCGGTTGATAGGGGCAACGAGATTGTATCTAAATTATACCAAGAATTTCATCCGTCCGTTATTCGTACACTTACACACATAATAAGAGAGGGAAAGGCATATAACTGTAAAGTTAGTTTATGCGGTGAAATGGGAGGTGATCCTCTTGCTGTACCTTTATTAATAGGGCTTGGGTTAGAAATTCTTAGTGTTTCTCCATCAATCGTACCTTTAATTAAAAGTATTATTAGAAAAATTAAATATAAAGATGCTCTTTTGCTCGCGGATAAGTGTTTAACTTATTCTACTGAGAGAGAGATAATTAATGAACTAAACTTATTTTACAATAGCATTATAGAAAATTAATGCTTTTTTATGAGGATGTTATGACAACAAAAGAAATGGTTGCAAAGTTTGATATTCATAATCAATTTGATGTATTAGTAAAAACATATGAACAAATTGAATACGTTATTGGTAATGATTTTGAGTTAAAAGGGATAGAGACGGCACAAATAAAAAATATTATTGTTGCTGGATTAGGTGGTTCTGCTATTGCAGCGGATTTTGTAAAAGATATATTGATCAATGAATTATCAATTCCTATGGCAGTCAATAGGACTTATTCACTTCCTGGTTATGTAAATGAGAATACGTTATTTATTGCTTCCTCTTATTCAGGGAATACAGAAGAAACACTACATGCGGCATCAGAAGCACTGATAAAAGGAGCTAAAATTATCTGTATCACGACCGGTGGAAAACTTGCCGATTTCGCTTCCAAGAATAATTTAAATGTGATTATTCTTAAAAAAGGGTATCAACCTCGCTACGCTTTTGGGGTAAATTTTTTTACATTGCTTAATATTTTTAATAAGCTAAATTTATCATCAGTATATTCTAAAAATGTTGAATTAGCATCTAAACTTATAAAAGAATTAGGAGTTAAGTATTCAGAAGAAAATAATTATCCTTTAGCAATCGCTGAAAAGGTAGCAGGGAAAATTCCTATTATTTATTCTGTAAGTGATATAACTTCTTCATTAGGAATGAGATTTAAAAGTCAATTTAATGAAAATGCTAAATTGCATTCATTTCAACATTATTTTCCTGAAATGAATCATAATGAAATTATTGGATGGGAAACATATAATACAAAACAGCTTAATGCGATTGTTTTTTTCTTAAAGGATATTAAATATCACGATCAGATAAAAAAAAGATTTACAATTGTAAAAGAATTATTAGAGAAAGCTGGTACCGAAGTAATGGAAATTGAAAGCAATCAAGAATCGTTTTTTCTTAGACTTATTGAATTAGTTTATTTAACTGATTGGATTACATACTATACTGCAATAGTAAAAGGAGCGGATCCATCAGAAATTGATTTTATTAATTACTTAAAGGATCATCTGTGAAAAAAGGCATTTTAGTAAAAACTGCAATAATATTTTTTACTTTAGTTTTTTCTATAAATGCACAATTTTATTTTTTTGGGCGCAATAAGATTCAATATAATGACTTCAATTGGAAGGTTATAAAAACAGAACATTTCGATATTTATCATTATGAAGAGTTTTCTGAATTAGCAGAAATCGGAGCTAAGTTTGCAGAAGATGCTTATGACGATTTGAAAATTAAGTTCAATCATGTTCCTGTAATTAGAATACCCTTAATATTTTACAATACTCACCTTCATTTTCAACAAACTAATACAACTCCGGGATTTATTCCGGAGGGTGTTGGTGGATTTTTTGAATTTATGAAGGGGAGGGTAGTAATACCTTTCTTAGGTTCAATACCGGGATTTAAGCACGTTATTAAGCACGAATTAGTCCATGTATTCATGACTAATAAAATTTATAATGTCCTTTCAGATCATAGAGTTGCAACAAATAAATTTCCACCATTATGGTTTATTGAAGGTTTGGCAGAGTATTGGTCAAGCGGTTGGGATACACAATCCGAAATGGTAATTAGGGATGCAGTACTTAACGGTTATTTTGTCCCTTACAAAGAATTTGATCGAATTAATGGTACTTATTTGATGTATAAAGAAGGGGAAGTGTTTCTCCAATTTATTGCAAAAGAATATGGAGAGGAAAAGATAGTAAAATTGATGGAGAATCTTTGGAAGTTCCCTCGGTTTGAACAAGTTATTGAATTTACGCTTAATGATGACATTAATACTGTTGCTAAGAAATGGGAATTTGAATTAAAGAAAAAATATTATCCATTATATGAAAACAAAGTACCTCATTTAATCAAATCAAAAAAACTAACTGAAAATGGATTTACGTTTTCTCCTAATGTTTTCGTACAGGGAAAAGATTTATATGTTATATACATAGGTAATTATGATGGATATACATCACTATATAAACTAAAGATTAATGAAGATTCTAAAGAATTAGAAGAACCGGAATTATTAATCAAAGGTGAATTAGATTCGCGATTTGAAGCATTCCACGCAATGGATAATTCTTTGGATGTATCCAAGAGTGGTATAGCGGCATTTGTTACTAAAAGTGGCAAAAATGATGTCATACATATTTATTCGTTGATTGATCATGAGATTATCAACAAATTGGTTTTCGATAATTTGGTTACAATTAATTCTCCCTCATTTTACGAAGATGGTACTCAAATTACTTTTTCTGCAGTAGACGAAAAAGGTTATCCCGATATTTATACATACGATCTAACCCGAAATATCTTAGAAAGAATTACTAATGATATCTATGAAGATACAGACCCTATATTTAAGAATGAAGGAAATGGCTTAATATTTTGTTCTGATAGAACTGCCGGTAAATATGAAGGAAAGATGAATTTATTTGAATTTAATTCTACCAATAACACAATTAATTATTTAACTAATATAGATGCAAATATTTCCACTCCGCACTACTCGCCTTTTGGAGAACTCTATTTTACTTCCGATTATAATGATATTTATAATATTTGGAAATATGAAGGAGAAACAATTGCAAAGAAAACAAATTTCGTTACTTCTGTTTATGACTTCGGATTTATTGATTCTACTAAGATTATTACTGCTGCATTTGAATCATTCACATTCCATTTGTATGAAACAGATTTAGATGATGAAAAGGATGAAGAGATCAAATCGATTCAAAATCTTAGCACAAATGAAAGATGGTATCCTTCGAAAATTAATTTAGAATCGCGATTTGAAAGAATTAATTATAAAAATGACTATTCATTAGATTATGCAGTTAGTCAGATTATTACAGATCCAGTGTATGGGACACGTGGAGGTGCTTTATTTACGTTGAGCGATTTGCTAGGAAATGATAAATATCTTTTCTATTTATACAACACTGCCGAAGTTCAGAGTGATATACTCAAAAGCTTTAATTTATCTCTTTCTAAAATAAATCTTAAAGGAAGAACTAATTATGCCTTTGGTGTTTTCAATTATTCGGGAAGGAGATATGACATAAGGGAATCTGATAGCTATTACTATGAAAAAGTCTATGGCGGATTTTTTGATTTAATATTCCCGATTTCAGTATTTAATAGGTTAGAGATGAGTAATAGTATCGCTAATTCTGATAAAGATTTGGTTGGTGATATAATTACAAGAAAATCCATGTTGATCTCTAATTCGATCTCTTATGTTCATGATAATACTTTGTGGGGACCCACAGGTCCAATGGATGGAAATAGGTATCGCATTTTACTAGGTTATACTTCTGATGTAAGATATAGTAATGTAAATTTTTATTCTTTGATAGGAGACTATCGACATTATTTGAGATTAGATACTCGTACATCATTAGCATTAAGGGGATCAGTTTATATAAATCATGGTAAAGAAGCGAGAAGATATTTTGCTGGTGGAAGTTGGGATTTAAGGGGTTGGCCCCGTTTTAAGATAAGAGGGGAAAAATTATGGCTTGCATCTATGGAATATCGGTTTCCATTAATAGATCAATTCCTTATTAAATTTCCTTTTCTTGGAATTGGGTTTTTTAATATTCGCGGTGCTTTATATATGGATGCAGGTGGTGCTTGGGATAAATATTATAAAGAAACTATTGGAAGTTTAGGTGCAGGTATTAGAATTAATTTCCTTAATTCGATTGTTTTTAGATATGATATAGGGAAAAAGATTGAAAATAATTTTAATAGTTTTCAGCCGGGTCTTTTTTATCAATTCTTTTTTGGGGTTGATTTCTAATGAATAAATTTATTTTATTTTTTGTGATTATAATATTTGCGAGTTGTTCTCAGCAATTAATTTTAAAGCGTTTATCATTTGACGAAACTAAAGCTGAACAAAGTAGAAATTATACAAATAACTTTTTCTATAATAAAGCATTAGAAGATTCATTTATATACAAGAATGAAATCTCAATTAAGGGTAATCTCGATAGAAATCCATTTTTCTTTTTTGATTCATATTTGTTCGCAGGTGATTTAGCGGGAAAATTTTATATAATTGATATTAATAATAATAAAGTCATAGGCGAAAATAAGTTTTCCGGGTCTATAAATGTTCCTCCCATTTTAAGTAATTACCGACTTTTTATTCCAGTAAATAATTATGATGAAAATTATTCATCAATTTATTTCTATGATATTCTTAATAGTAAGGTGTTGAGCGAAATCAAGATAGACGGTAATTTAGATTATAGCTTAATTAAATATAAAGACAATATCATTGCAATAAATAATAGAGGTGAGTTATACCGAATTAATTTAGCCGGGAATATGGAATCGAAGTATAAGTTAATTTCAGAATTAAAAAGTGAACCAATTCTTATTAATGAAAAAATTTATTATATATGCTCGAAAGGAGATTTATTTTCATTTTCACTTACTGAAAATAAATCAAATATTGAATTGGAAAACTTCAATTTAGAAAAAATATTTTCTACAAATGAAGAAATAGTAGTTTATAAGAATAATTATTATGGCTTTGAAAATGAAGATAATATATCTAAGATTAATATGATATATGTACCATTAAGTAAAATACAAAGCGGTGTTTCAGATAAAGAGAAATTATTCTTTGTTGATTTTAATGGAAATGTTGTTTGTATAGACAAAGAAAGTAAAAATGTGAAATGGAAATCCACGCTTGGTGGATTTACAAATATACCCTTAGTACTTACAGCCGATTATTTATTAGTAACAAATAGTATTGGTGAAATAATCTTTGTTAGTAAAGATTCAGGGATAGAAAATTCCCGGATTAAAGTTGAAGAGAGAATAAAAACAATACCACAGGTTTATGAGCGTCAAATTTATTTTGGAGTAGCAAAGGGATTAATAAAAATTTATGAAAAAGCTAATACTAAATAGTGTGATATTAGGATTGTGTTTTTCTTATTCGATTTCAGGAATGCATCCCGATTCTACCGGCAGCTATCTGCATAGTTCGGAATACGATTCGACTAGGATTAATTCTTCTTCTTTTGAATGGGGTAAATCAATTCCGAAGAATCAATCGATAAAATTCCCATACGTAAAAGAAGAAAAATTCTTTAATTCAACCTTGTCAAAAGCACTTGTCGGAAGCGCAGTAATCTTGGGTGGCGTATCTGCCTATTTCAAATTAAAGGCTGATAAGGAATTTGATAGTTATAAAAATAACACTAACTACAAAAGCAATTTTAATACTTATGATACAATAAGTGGAATCTCATTTGGATTACTACAAATAAATATTGGTATTTTGATTTACTACTTTTTATCAGATTAATTAATGAGCATCTAACCAATTATTACCGGTGCCCATTTCAACAAGAACAGGTACATTTAATGCAAGTGCATTTTCCATCAATTTTTTAACTATTTCTTTTACCTCATTTAATTCAGATAGTTCTACATCAAAGAGTAATTCATCATGTACTTGAAGCAGCATCTTAGATTTTAAATTACGTTTATTAAACTCTCTAAAAATATTTATCATTGCTATTTTTATCATGTCGGCAGCAGTACCTTGAATAGGCATATTAATAGCAACTCTTTCTTCAAATTGGCGGATTAAACTATTGCTGCTATTAATATTTTTAAGGTATCTTCTTCTTCCGAGAATAGTTTCAGCGTATCCTAATTTTTTAGCACTATTCTTCGAGGATTCCATAAATTCTTTTACTTTAGAAAAATTTTTGAAATAAGTATCAATAATTTCTTTAGCATGATTTTGTGGAATGCCAAGACGAGTTTTTAATCCAAATACACCAATTCCATAAAGTATCCCAAAATTAACTTCCTTTGCTTTTCTTCTCATATCAGAATCCACTTCATTTTCTGTTACATTAAAAACTAATGCTGCTGTTCTTCTATGTATATCGTCTTTTTCAGCAAAAGCAGCAGTCAAGTTGGGATCACCGCATATACTTGCCATAATGCGCAATTCTATTTGGCTATAATCAGCACTTAATAAAATATGATTTTCATCTTTAGCAACAAAAGCTTTCCTAATTTCTTTTCCCATATCGGTTCTAATCGGAATATTTTGAATATTAGGTTCTGTACTTGAAAGACGCCCAGTAGAAGCTCCAGTCTGGTTAAAGGTCGTATGAATCCTCTCTGTTTTCTCATTTATCAAATTAGGGAGAGAATCAGCATAAGTAGATTTTAATTTAGCTACTGTTCTGTACTCCATTAAATAATCTATTATTTCATGAGAGCCTTTAAGTGATTCTAAAGACCGTGCATCGGTAGAAAAACCAGTTTTAGTTTTTTTTGTCTTTGGTAAGTTTAATTTATCAAAAAGAATAGTTTGAAGCTGTTGAGTAGAATTAATATTAAACGTTTCACCAGATATTTCAAATATTTTTTCAGTACATCTATCAATATCCTTTTGTAGTAACTCACTTGTTGCATTTAATGAGGGAATATCAATTTTTACACCTGTTCTTTCCATATCTTCAAGTACTTCAACCAAAGGGAATTCTATATCAAATGCAATTTTTTCCATTCCATTTGTTTTTAATTTCTCACTTAACACTTTATATAATTTGAAAGTTACATCAGCATCTTCACACGCATAATCACTAAGCAAATTAAGATCGGCAGAGTAAATTCCTTCTCCTTTATTTCCTTTTCCTACAACTTCTACGAAAGTAATGGGTTTATAGTTTAAGTATTTTTCGGAAAGATCATCCATTCCATGTTTTTCATCTGGGTCAATGACATAACTTGCGAGCATAGTATCAAAAAAGAAATTATGAACTTCTATTCCCAAAGTTCTCATTATAGCTATATCGTATTTCCCATTTTGGCATACTTTTTTAATGTTTTTATTTGAAAAGAGGGGAGTGAATATATTTCTAAAATCATCTAACTCTAATCTATCCGAAAGATCGGAAGCGAAAAGATCTCCCTTTTGAACAAATGGATTAACGGCAACAAAAAATGCTTCGTTCTCCCGAACTGAAAAGGAACATCCAATTAGATTTGCTTTAAGAGTATCCAAGGAATCTGTTTCAGTATCAAACACAATTAAATCTGATTTGTTTAATTGTTCTGCTAAATGCTTTGCTTCCTTCGCATCTTTTATTAGATGATACTTTACAGCAGCTTTAATAAATATCTCTTTCTCTATTGGTATATCCGATGGTTCAATGTTTGGTAAATTCGGATTCTCATTTTTGGTAATAAGTTCTTTATATTTTACAAATAAAGTTTTAAACTCTAACTCATTTAGTTGTTTGAAAAACTCATCACCAAATTCATAACTAAATTTCATATCCTCAAAAACATAATCTATTGGAACTTTTGTTTCGATAGTAGCTAATTGTTTTGATAAGAAAGCAGATTCTTTATGAAGAATCAATTTTTCAGCTAAAGACTTTTTCTCAAGTTCCTCAATATTTTCATAAAGATTTTCAATTGTTTTATATTTGTGGATTAGTGGAAGGGCAGTTTTAGGTCCAATACCCGGAACTCCTGGAATATCATCACTTTGATCGCCAACTAATGCAAGGTAATCGATCATATTTATCGGACTGAATCCTAAATCTGCAATGACTTTATCAATTGATAAAATCTCATTTTCATCGGCACTTTTACCAGGTTTGTATATATTAACAAATTCAGTAACTAACTGAATGTAATCTTTATCCGGAGTAACTGCATACGAAATTAGTCCATTTTCTTCCGATTTTTTTAAAACAGTACCAATAATATCATCAGCTTCATAACCCGGGAGAATCAAAACCGGTATTTTAGCTGCATTCAAAAGATTTTTAATTCTATGAATTTGTGGAATCATATCCTCAGGCATTGCCAATCGAGAAGATTTGTATTTATCATAAAGATCATGTCTAAAAGTTTTTTCTTTTGAATCGAAACCGACTGCCAGATAGTCAGGTTTAGTGTCAACAATAATTTTATATAACTGATTTAAGAATCCGAAAGTAGCAGAAGCAGGTTCACCTTTGGAATTTGAAAGTGGACGTTGGATAAAAGCAAAGTATGCTTTATAAATTAAAGCCATTCCATCTAATAGGACTAATTTTTGCATTATTATTCTTTATTAATTATTCTTATTTTAATAATACAAAAAAAAGAATATTTTTAATAATGTTGCTATTATCAAAAGGATATTGTTAATATTAACGAGGTAATTAAAAAAAAATAGTTATTTTTACATACACACGGGAAAAATATTTTTTAGATTATTTCTGTGTGAGTTAATAATGATATGAATCGGGTAAGATAACCGGGGAAAAGTAGTATTAAAATTAGATTAAGATATCTAAAATTATTTATTGACTTTTTTTCTCTAAATGGTTAATCTTAGTCCGATTATTTAGAATATTTTTTGCAAAATAGAAATTCAAAAAAAACAAACTATATCGGAGGTTATTCTTTATGCCAATTAACGCCATCACAGGAACAATATCCTTAGTTTTAGCACAAGCGCAAGACACAGGGATGTTAACATATTTACAAATGAA
>JBAYVI010000044.1:0-21083 GCA_041674625.1 Melioribacteraceae bacterium
ACAGATTGGCTCATCGTACTGCGAAATTTGATATCCTTTAGGAAGATCGGGATAAAAATAATTTTTACGGGCAAATGTAGAATATTCACGGATAGAACAATCAACCGCTAATCCCATCATAATTGCAAATTCAACTACTTTTTTATTTAGTACAGGCAATACTCCGGGATGTCCGAGGCATATAGGACAAATATTCGAATTAGGAGGATTCCCGAACTTTGTAGAACAGCTGCAAAATAATTTAGTTTTAGTTAATAATTGTGCGTGGATTTCTAATCCAATCACAGGTTCAAATTTTGTCATTTTAATTGTGGATTAATGAATGAAATTAATTACCGCTTCCTTGATTATGGCAAACACCAACGAGACGGCTAATTACTTGTATATTTTGTGGTACTTTTTGAATACCAATAAGCTCCCAATTACCAGATTCATAATTCTGGAACTCTATTTTATATTCAAAGCCTGACTCAAAGTATGTTAATTGTTTTTTTTGTTCGGTTTCAGTTCTCTTCACAACAAGATTTCTTGTAAAAGAAACAGCGGAATTAAAACCAGTATAATTTTCAATGTGTTTTTTATTCTCATTATTACTTAATGAAATGGTAAAGGGTTTTTTTACTATTGCCATTAAGTTAGTGCAATCCGCTATTGAAGTAGTTACAACAAGAGAATCTTGATAAGATTGGGCATCTATTCTAATAGAATTATCAAACCAACCAATTACATAACCGAACTGAGAAATATCCGCTACCCATTGACGAGAAGAAGATTCAAATCGAATAGGAATTTCTTTCGTGATTGTGTTTGTAACAGGGTCCCAAATTCCGGCTTTCCAATTTCCAGCATGAAGTAAAGGAATATCATAAGGCATTCTTAAATAAAGTGGAGAATTAATAGAAACATTGTTATCGGCTTCAATCAATACTTCACCAAAAATATATTTACCCATTTTATTAATAACGGGGATTCCTGCACCATAGAGCGGAGTAATTGAAATATTAGTATTACCTGAAAGTGAGCCTTGATTGATCAGTAAAGATAATCCTTCTTTATTTGTAATTGTATATGTAGCTGCAGAATTAATTGCTACCCCCGAATATTTTTTAATCATACTTAAGAAAAGTAAAAATGATTTTCCATCTTTAGCATCTGGTATATTTATCTCTCTCGTAATCGGAATATAACCAGATTTTGAAAGAGAAACTGAAAACTTGCCTATCATAATCATGTTATAATCGAAATTGCCGGAGGAATCGGAGATAACTTCTATTCCATTAATCATTATTGAAACTCCAGGAATGCCAAAGCCTGTGTCCTCAGTAATAACCTTCCCAGAGATAAATTTAATATCGTTAATGGAATCAGAAACTGGTCCTGTTGGTTCAGCATCTTTTAATTCACAACTATTAAATATCCCGATTGAGATGAATAGAAGGATACAAGAAAAACAAATACTATTTTTTGCATTTCTCATTTAATGATCCTCCGATTATAATAATTAAATATAATCATACTTTTAGATAACAAAAAGTATGATTTTTTTTTAATTTAAGTATATGAAATAAATCAAAGGATAAAATGAAATTAGATGTGATGATATTTGCAGCGCATCCGGATGATGCCGAATTAGGAATGGGTGGAACGATTGCCAATTTAACTTCGGAAGGGAAGAAGGTTGGCGTGATTGATTTATCTGCTGGAGAATTAGGATCAAGAGGAAATGCAGAAACAAGAAAGAGAGAAGCTGAAGAAGCAACAAAGATTTTGAAATTAACCTATAGAGAAAATCTCGGATTACCTGATGGTAATTTAAAACCAACTTTAGAATTTAGAAAACTAATTGTTTCTCTGATTAGGAAATACAAGCCTGAAATGATATTTGCACCTTATAATAATGATAGGCATCCAGATCATATCGGAGTAAGTATGTTAGTAAAGGAAGCGATGTTTTTTTCTGGTGTTACTAAATACGAGTCTGATGATAATGGTGATTTGCAAGCAGCGTATAGACCAAAGAAACTTTTTTATTTTATGCAGACGTATGAATTTCCACCCACATTCATAATAGATATTAGCAAATCTTTTAAACAAAAGATGGATGCAGTTTACTCGTTCAATACACAGTTTCATAATCCGAATGTAAAGAATAGAGGACCGGAGACTTTTATAAGCAGTCCGGAATTTATAAAATTTTTGGAAGCGAGAGCAAAGTATTTCGGTTTCAAAATCGGGAAGGAATATGGAGAAGCATTTTACTGTGAAGAATTAATGGAGTATGATATAAATTATATGTTGAAGGGGGCGAAATGAAAATTGCTTTTCTTGGAACTGGTTTAATGGGAGAGCCATTAGCAGAAAAATTTATCGGTCATTCAAAGCAACTTTACATATACAATAGAACAAAAAGCAAAACTATTGAGCTAAAAGAGAAGGGAGCATTTGTAGCTGAAACTTCGGCAGAAGCTATTATAGAAAGTGATATTATTTTTACTATGGTTACGGATTATCCTGCTGTTTGTTCTTTACTTTTTTCAAATGGGTACAAATCATTTGAAGAAAAAACTGTAATACAAATGAGTACGATATCCCCAAGTGAAAGTGAACTTTTAGAAGAGCGAATAGAATCTTTTGGTGGTGAATATATTGAAGCACCGGTACTCGGAAGTATTCCGCAAATCAAAGACAGCTCATTAATGATTTTATGTGGAGGCAAAGAAGAAGTAATTAATAATTGCAAGCCGGTACTTGAATTGATAGGTGATAATATTACTTATACTGGGAAGATAGGAAGTGCGGCAGCAATAAAATTAGCATTGAACCAATTTATTCCTTCTCTTGCGGCAATATTTTCTGCAAGTTATTCATATCTCATAAAGAATAATATTAATACAGTACCATTCATAAATATACTTAAACAGAGTGCATTATATGCCCCTACTTATGACAAAAAAATTAGCAATTACGATGCAAGAAATTATGATAATCCGAATTTCCCACTTAAACACATGTTGAAAGATATTAATCTGATAGAAGCACAATTTAAAGAAGCAAAAGTAAATACCCTAATTATCGAGGCTGTAAAAGAGGTTTTAGTAAATGCAATTAGAGAAAACCTTGGCGATAAGGATTATTCTGCACTTTATGAGATAATTAATCCCAAGAAATAATCTGAAGACATTTTCAATGGAGGAAGTATGGAGAAGCGTTCTGTTCAGTATGGAATAATTTCTTTTTCTGCTATATCCTTTTATTTAGTCCTATTTTTAGTTGATTTCGGACCTGGCAAATTCAATGCTGAAATAGTAGCTGCTACAACTATATGCATGGCGGTACTATGGATGACAGAAGTAATTCCATTATCAGCAACGTCATTAATTCCTTTAATTATTTTTCCCCTTTTCGGAGTTTTAGAAGCAAATACCATTTCACAATCATATATAAATTCCACAATATTTTTATTTGTTGGAGGGTTTATAATTGCATTAGCAATGGAGAAATGGAATCTTCATAAAAGGGTAGCATTGACTGTAATACTTTGGTTTGGTTCTACACCGTCAGGAGTCGTGCTTGGATTTATGATTGCCACTGCTTTTATATCAATGTGGATTTCTAATACAGCCACTGCCTTAATGGTACTTCCAATTGGCTTGGCAATTATGCATAAATTGGAAGAAGAATATGGAAAGGAGGAAATGCTTCCATTTTCTAAAGCATTAATGTTGGGGATTGCATTCGCTTGCACCGTTGGTGGAATAGCAACATTAATAGGAACACCACCCAATTTAGTGTTCTTAAGAGTATATTCAATTAGTTTTCCTGATAAGCCACCAATTCTATTTGGGCAGTGGATTATAATAGCATTCCCTATAAGTGTAGTGTTATTAATAGTTTTTTGGTATTTAATTGCTAAGGTTTTTTATCCAGTTCGAAAAGGATTTTTATTTGATCCAAAAATCTTGAAGAAAGAAAAGGAATCGCTAGGGAAAACTACCTATGAAGAAAAGGTAGTTATGACAGTTTTCGTGCTTACCTCTTTATTATGGATATTCAGAGTAGAATTAGATTTAGGATTTATAAAAATTCCCGGTTGGTCAAAATTACTTCCCCATTATAAATTTTTAGATGATGGTACGGTAGCAATAATGATGGCGTTTCTGCTTTTTATTCTTCCGGCAAAATCCGATAAATCCAAAAAGGGATACATAATAGATAATGATGTGATAAAAAAAGTTCCTTGGGATATAATATTATTATTCGGTGGTGGATTTGCCATTGCCGAAGGATTTATAAAAAGCGGACTTTCTGAAATAATTGGAAAACAATTTATCGCTTTGAATGGATTTCCATTGATAATAATAATTGGTGCAATCTGCTTAGTTATAACATTTCTTTCTGAAGTAACATCAAATACAGCTACTGCACAGATTGCTCTACCAGTATTAGCATCACTTGCGGTACAGATAAATACAGACCCTTTATTGATAATGATTCCGGCAACAATTGCAGCTTCTATGGGATTTATGCTGCCGATTTCCACCCCGCCTAATGCTATTGTATTTAGTAGTGAGAGATTGAAAATTATCGATATGGTAAAACCTGGAATATTCTTGGATTTTATTTGCATTGTTGTAATAACTGTCTTATCATACATACTATTAACCTTATGAATCGATTAATGAAAATAATCATCTTATTTATAAATTAGAAAAGGAGAATGATATGTCATATTATAATAACAAAGTGCTAAATATAGAGTTTGGAGAGGCAATCACAAAAATCGAAGTGGAACTAAAGAAAGAGGGATTCGGTATTCTTACACAAATTGATGTGAAAGAAACACTTAAGAAAAAACTCGATGTTGATTTTAGAAAGTATAAAATATTGGGAGCTTGTAACCCACCATCTGCGTATAAAGTTTTACAAGTTGAAGAGAACATAGGAGTATTACTTCCATGCAATATAGTAGTACAAGAAAAAGAAGAAGGGAAAGTTTCAGTAAGTATCGTTAATCCGATGGAATCGATGCAGAATGTAAATAATCCAATGCTTGCAGATACAGCGGCAGAAATAACAAAAAAATTAAATAATGTTTTGAATAACTTATAAAACAAAAAAGATTAATTGCCCCCGATTTTGTGTATTTTCAAAGTCGGGGTTTTTTATTTTAAATGAGGCAGGCATGGCAAAGATAATATTAAAGAAGAATGAAGATAGAAGAGTTATAAAAGGACATCAGTGGATATTCAGTAACGAAATTCATTTAATCGAAGAATGTCCGGAAAATGGTAGTATTGTGGATGTGCATGATAGTAAGAATAAAATTCTTGGTTCGGGATTTTATAATAAGAATTCGCTTATTTCAGTAAGAATGCTAAGTAGAAAAAAAGTGGAAAATCTGGCAGAATTATTTAAGGAAAGGATATTAGCGGCATATGAATTAAGAAAGACCTGTTTATCAAGAAGAGAATCATATAGATTGATTTTTAGCGAAAGCGATTTTCTGCCGGGATTAATAATAGATAAATATAATGATACTTATGTGTTGCAAGTCTATTCATATGGAATGGAAAAGAATATTGAACTTATAATCGATGTGCTTAAGAATGAATTGAATGCCAAAAATATTTTCTCAAAAAACGAAGAATATTTTAGATTACTTGAAGGACTTCCGATAGAAGATAAAATTTATTTAGGTGAAATTTCAGATGAAATAATATCTGAAAATGAAATTAAATACACTATCAATTTTTCAAGAGGTCATAAAACAGGTTTTTATTTTGACCAATCTGATAATAGGCAGTTTCTTTCTAAATTAGTATCTGGTAAAACTATGTTAGATTGTTTTTGCAATTCAGGTGGTTTTGGATTAAATGCAATCAAAGGCAATGTGGCATCAGTAAATTTCATTGATTCATCAGATACAGAAATTGAAAACACTAAAAAGAATATTTCACTCAATGAATTCTCGGGAGAAAATGAATTTGTTGTAGGTGATGTCTTTGAACATTTAGAAAAGTATAAGGCAGATGGAAGAAAATTTGATATTGTAAATCTTGATCCACCTGCATTTGCTAAAAACAAGAAGAATTTGCTTAGTGCAATCGCGGGTTATGAAAAATTGAATAAACTTGGAATGGAAGTTTTATCTAATGGGGGATTATTAGCAACTTCTTCTTGTTCATTCCATTTAAAGAAGAAAGAATTTTTGGAAGCAGTTCAGAATGCAGCAAAAAAAGCAAGAAAAGAGATTAAATTAGTTTATTTCAACACAGCTTCGATGGATCATCCGATTCTATCTGAGATGAATGAAACGACGTATCTTAAGTTCGCGCTCTTTTTTGTAAAAGATTTATAGATTTTTTTTGATTTTTTAAAGATTTTCAAGAATTTAGAGAAACTTTTAAAATTTCGTTTTGTAAAAATTAGGTGCGAACTCAAAATTAGGAGGAAAAAATTTGGATATTACTGTTCTAAACGAACGGATTAGAAAAGAAAGCGAGTTTATAGACGTTCTATTCCATGAAATCAGTAAAGCAATTGTTGGTCAAAAAAATATGGTCGAGAAGTTGGTTGTCGGACTTCTTTCAAACGGGCACGTTTTATTAGAAGGTGTACCCGGACTAGCAAAGACCTTAGCAATCAAATCACTCTCATCGGTAATGAAAGCGAATTTTCAGAGGATACAGTTTACCCCTGATCTTTTGCCTGCAGATTTATTAGGTACTTTGATATATAATCAGAAAGATGGAAATTTTTCGATTAAAAAAGGGCCAATCTTCTCTAATTTTATATTAGCTGATGAAATTAACCGTGCCCCTGCGAAAGTTCAAAGTGCACTTCTTGAAGCAATGCAAGAACGCCAAGTAACAATAAGTGATACAACATTCAAATTAGAAGAACCATTCTTAGTATTAGCGACTCAAAATCCGATTGAGCAAGAGGGGACATATCCATTGCCTGAAGCGCAAGTAGATCGTTTTATGCTTAAGATTAAGATTACATATCCAACCAAAGAGGAAGAATTAAAAATTATGCGAATGTACACAAGTGATATTTCGGATAATATAAATGCAGTAGTTACAAAAGAAGATATTCTTCGTGCACGTCAAGTAGTAAAAGATATTTATATAGATGAAAAAGTTGAGAAATACATTCTTGATATTGTTTTTGCAACACGTAACCCGGCAGAATATGGATTAAGCGAATTAACCGATTTAATTAGTTATGGAGCATCGCCAAGAGCAACACTTAATTTGGCGAATGGTGCAAAATCAATGGCGTTCATTAAGAGACGCGGGTATGTAGTTCCGGAAGATGTAAGAAGTATTTGTGCGGATGTAATGAGACACAGAATTGCGGTAACTTATGAAGCAGAAGCACAAGAGATTAATTCGGATAATATTATTCAGCAGATATTAAATAAAGTAGAAGTGCCATAAAATGCCTTCAAATGAACAGATAAAGCAGATACGCCAAATTGAGATTCGTACTAAGGCATTAGTAAACGATATTTTCTCCGGTGAATATCACTCTGTATTTAAAGGAAGGGGAATGGCATTTTCAGAAGTAAGAGAATATCAGCCCGGAGATGATATAAGAAGTATCGACTGGAACGTTACTGCGCGGTTCGGACATCCGTTCGTGAAAATATTCGAAGAGGAAAGAGAGCTAACTGTAATGTTAATTGTGGATATGAGCAGCTCTATGGGGTTCGGCAGTGTTCATAAAACTAAACAGCAGATAGCAGCCGAATTAAGCGGTGTACTTGCTTTTTCCGCTCTGCAAAATAACGATAAAGTCGGATTGATATTATTTACTGATAAAATTGAAAAATTTGTTCCACCGAGGAAAGGGAAGAGCCACGTTTTAAGAATTATTAGAGAGGTATTGACATTTGAGCCTCAGGCGAAGCAGACAAATATTAAGTCAGCGTTAGAGTTTTTCAACCACGCTATCAAGAAGAAATCGATTGCATTCCTTGTCTCCGATTTTATGGATTTAGGATACGAAAAAATTATTAAGACTGTAAGCAAAAAGCATGATTTGATTTCAATTGCTATTACTGACCCAAGGGAATTGTCTATACCCAAAGGTGGGTTAATTAGAGTTTATGATGCAGAGAGTGATAAAGTAAGAAATCTTGATACTAGTTCGCAAAGCGTTCAAGCGTGGTTTAATGAAACTCTTAAAAGGAGATTAGAAATAAGAAAAAGTATTTTTATTTCAAGTGGTGTAGATTCGATAGAAGTAAATATTAAAGAAGATGATAATGAGTCGTATATAAAACCAATGATTAATTTCTTTAAAATGCGTGAAAAAAGATGGTAAAAATTTACAAATTATTGTTGTTCCTGTTTATATCGTTTATAACAATTAATGCGCAGGATATAACTGTACAAAGTTATACAGATTCTGCGCGTTATTATGTGGGCGATTATATTCAACTACATCTTGAACTAAAATATAATAAAAGTATAAAACCAATCATTCCTGCTGTAAAAGATTCGGTAAAAGAATTAGAGTTTATAAAAAATCTTCCTGTTGAGAAAAAAGAAGATGGTGATAATGTAATTGAAAAACACACGTTCATATTTTCCAAATATGATTCTGCCGAGATAAAGATTCCCCCAATAAATATTTATTATACTCAAGGTAAAAGCGCAGATCAAAAGCTGACACAGACGAGAGAAATCAAATTAATTGTTAATAAAGTATTAGTAAATGCAGACGAAGAGATTAAAGATGTAAAACAACCATTAGAGATTAGTCTTAGTCCATGGATTATAGTATTGATAGTTGCAGTAATTTTGATTTTGGCATTGTTGGGATATTATTTATATGATAGATACAAAAAGAAAAAAGCAAATATACTACCTGAAGATAAACCAGTTATTATACCAGCATATACTACGGCTTTAGAAGCATTGCAATCATTGGAAGGGAAAAAATTATGGCAGCAAGGTTTAATAAAAGAATATCATACCGAAATTACAGAAATCATCAGACGTTATATAGAGGCGGATTTTAATATTCCTGCAATGGAAATTACATCAGGTGAATTGATGATGAGTTTAAGTGAAGTAATTACGGAGGATAAAAACATCTTAGAATCTGCAAACAGATTTTTTGATAATGCCGATATGGTGAAATTCGCAAAATTTAATCCAATGGCAAAAGTAAATGAAGAGATGATGGCGCAAGCTTATGATTTTGTAAAGAAAGCAAAAGAGATAAAGGAAAGTAAAAACGGAGTTCCGTTAAATGGGTGATGTAACATTTGCATATCCGATATTCCTATATCTATTAGTATTAATTCCTCCACTGAGTTATTTTTATTGGAAGAAGAATAGATATCTATTTACTGAACTAAAATATTCTTCATTCGATCTATTCGGAGAAGCAAAAGAAAGTATCAAGGAAAGATTAGCACATCTTCCGTTTATATTAAGAATGATTGCTTTATCACTTTTTCTCATAGCTATGGCTCGTCCACAATCATTTTCATCAGGTGAAAATATATATACCGAAGGTATTGATATTGCAATGGTCCTTGATATTTCGGGTAGTATGCTTGCTGAGGATTTCAAGCCAAATAGATTAGAAGCTGCGAAAAATGTAATTGATAAATTTGTAAAAGGTAGAACATCCGATAAAATTGGATTAGTAATTTTTGCAGGTGAAAGTTTTACTCAAGTTCCATTAACAATCGATTACGGTGTATTAAGAAATCTTCTAAAAGAAGTTTATAGTGGAATGGTAGAAGATGGAACCGCAATAGGGAATGCAATTGCCAATGGTGTAAACAGACTTAAAACGAGCAAAGCAAAAAGCAAGATAATGATATTGCTGACAGATGGAGTAAATAACTCGGGAGAAATTGATCCGATGACTGCTGCACAGATTGCTCAAAAATTTGGTATAAGAATTTATACTGTCGGAGTAGGTACTATCGGACAAGCTCCTTATCCATTTAATACTCCATTCGGAAGAAGATACCAAATGGTACCGGTAGAGATTGACGAAAACTTATTGAAGAATATTTCTAAGCAGACGGGTGGAAGCTATTTCAGGGCAACAAATAATAAAAGCTTAGAAAATATTTATAATGAAATCGATAGATTAGAAAAAACGAGAGTGGAAGTAACCTCATATAGGAAAGCGGCAGAACTATTTTATAATTGGGTTTGGGCAGGATTCCTTTTTCTTCTCTTAGAATTTTTTATTACGAAATTATATTTAAGGAAAATGCCTTAATATGTTCAGATTTGCTAATCCCGAATATCTTCATTTATTATATATAATTCCAATAATGGTATTGATCTACTATTATTTTTATAAGAAGGAAAATTCTTTTTTAGAAAAATTTATTGGTATTCAACTACATAAACATGTAATACCTGAAAGAAGCTGTTTAAAAAACCATATAAAATTCGGGATTTATTCTGTTGCTTTAGTTTTTATAATATTAACCTTAGCGAATCCACAAATAGGAACAAGAGTAGAAGAAGTAAAACAATTAGGTATTGATGTATATATAGCATTGGATGTATCACTAAGTATGAGTGCAGAAGATATAAAACCAAATAGATTGCAAAAAGCAAAGTTTGATATCTCTAAATTAATTCAAAAATTACAAGGTGATCGAATAGGATTAATTATTTTTTCAGGTAGAGCATATATACAATTTCCATTAACAACTGATTATGGTGCGGCAAATTTATTTCTAAATACTGTAAACACTGGCTCTATTCCACAACCGGGAACAGCATTAGCAGAAGCTATTAATTTAGCGTCAGATTCATTCAAGGAAGATAAAGTAACAGAGAAAGTAATAATTGTAATCTCAGATGGTGAAGATCACGAAGGGGATATTGATAAGGCGATAGAAAAAGCAAAAGACAAGAATATAAAAATATATACTATCGGGATTGGTTCAGTAACAGGTGTACCAATACCTGTTTATGATGAAAGAGGTAATAATCTCGGATTCAAAAAGGATTTATCGAGTAACACAGTCCTTACTAAATTAGATGAGAATACATTAAAGCAAATAGCCAAGGATTCAGGCGGAGAATATTTTAAGACTCAGCAGAATTCAGATGAACTCAATGAGATATATAATAAGCTTTCAAATTTAGAACAATCAGAATATGGCACTAAGAAAGTTACTGAATATGAAGACAGATATTATTATTTCTTGTTTCCTGCATTGTTATTGCTTTTTATTGATGCGTTTATATCTAACAGAAAATCAAAATTATATCAGAAGTTATATAAAAATAACGGAGAGCAATGAGACGTAATTATTTATATATGATAATATTTTTTATACCGTTTATTGTTTCGGGGCAGTCATTAAGAGAATTGAACAATGATGGTGTAGAGAAGTACAAAGGTAAAAATTATTCCGATGCTGAGGTAGCGTTCAAGAAAGGGATTGAAAAAGATTCTTCTTCATTCCAGCCTCATTTTAATCTTGGAGATGCATTATACAAACAAAATAGATTGGATGAAGCAATAAAATCATTTAAGAAATCTGCAGAGATGACTGAAGATGATGTTTTAAAGGCAAAAGCTTATCATAATCTTGGAAACACATATCTTCAACAAAAAAAATATAAAGAGAGCATCGAAGCATATAAAAATTCATTAAAAAAGAATCCACAAGATATAGAAACGAAATACAATTTATCTTATGCATTAAATCAATTACAACAACAGCAAAATCAAGATAAGAATCAGGATAAGAACAAAGATAAGAATAAAGACGACAAGCAAAACCAAGACCAGAATCAGAAAAATCAAGATCAAAAGAAGAATGATGACAAAAAGGATAAAGACAAACAAGACCAGCAGCAAAAACAGCAGCAACAGAAAGACCAGATATCTAAAGAAGAAGCTGAACGTATTCTTCAAGCTTTAAAAAATAACGAAAATGATATTCAGAAAAAGATAAGAAAAATAAAAGGTAAGCCCGTTAGAAATGAAAAAGACTGGTAATATATTATTCATTTTACTTTTCTTTTGCTTCGGGATATTGAAGGCACAAGAATTTAATGCTTCGGTAGATAGAAGTAAAGTTGGATTAAATGAAAATTTCCAAATTGATTTTTCATTTACTTGCGAGGACGTTAATGGAATAAAGAATTTTAAACCACCTGTATTTTCCAATTTTAGAATCTTATCAGGACCGAATCAATCAACCAGCATGAATATTGTAAATGGTAAGATGAATGGTTCTGTATCATTTTCCTATATTGTACAACCTGTTTCAATAGGAGAATTTGCAATAGGTAGTGCCATTATTATTTACAATGGAAATAACTATTCCTCTAAACCGATTAAAGTACAAGTAGTACAAGGAAGTACTTCACCTCAAACCGGTAAGCAAGATGATAAATCTGTTTCGGAAGATTTATCTAAAAGTGTTTTTATTTTAGCAGAAGCTGATAAAAGAAAAGTTTATCAGGGTGAACAAGTTACCGTTACTTACAAATTATATACAAAATTAAATATAAATTCACCACAAATAAGTAAACTTCCGAATTATGAAGGGTTTTGGCAGGAAGAGATAGAATCTTCCAATATGATTAATTTTGATATAGTGATGTATAAAGGTGAGCGATTCAGAGCTGCGAAATTAAAGCAAGTTGCTTTATTCCCTACAAGAACGGGTACATTATCAGTTACTCCATTTGAATTAAATGTTCCTGTAATGATTCCAAGAAAAAAACAACAACGAAATAATTCTGTATTTGATGACTTTTTTAATGATCCATTTTTTAACAGAACTGAAACCGTTCAACATACTGCGAAATCTAACACATTAAAAATAGAAGTTCTTCCGCTTCCTCAAAACAAACCGACAAGTTATAACGGTGCTGTTGGAACATTCTCAATTAAATCATATTCAGATAAAAAAAATGTAAAAACAAATGAAAGCATTAATCTAAAAATAGAAATAGAAGGTATAGGCAATATTAAATTATTAACACTTCCTGATTTAATACTTCCGAATACAGTTGATAAGTATGAACCTAAAATTACAGAGACAATAAATCGTAAAGGCAATATAAACGGTAAGAAAATTTTTGAATACTTAATAGTACCACGCCAATCGGGTGAATTTAAGATACCATCAATTGAATTTAGTTCATTTAATCCGGCTAATGGGAAATTTAGCACAAAGCAAACAGACGAGATTAGCATACATGTAGAACAAGGCATAGGAAGTTACGCTAACAGTCCTACTCCTAATCAGAAAGAAGATGTTTCAATGTTAAGTAAGGATATAAGATATATTAGCAATTCACCTGAAGAATTTGAACTGATTCATAAAAAAGAAAGTATTGGTAATTGGTTCTGGATTGTAAATGGTTCTTTTGTATTTGGTTTTATCGGAATGCTTATTTATTCAAAGAGACAGCAAAAATTGTACAGTAATGAATCTTTGTTGAAATATTACAAAGCAGGAAAAGTAGCTAAAGGGAGATTGAAAGCTGCGAAGAAGGCATTAGAGGGTAAGGATGAAAATCTATTCTTCTTAGAGTTATCCAAAGTCATTTATGGGTATTTAGAAGATAAGTTGGCGATTGATAAATCGATATTTACATTAGAATATGCGGCTGAAAAATTGCGTCAAAAGAACTTTTCGGAAAGTATAATTGAGAATTTTTTAGAAATAGCTAATTATTGCGAAACAGCAAGATACTCTCCGGCAAGTAAAGATATGACTACCGCAGAAGAATATTATAAAAAATCTTATGATTTTATTTTAGAGATCGATTCTAATCAGGGATTGAAAAAATGAAAAAGCTCTTTTTAGTAATATTACTTTTTTCCTCTATTATCGTAGCACAAAGCGAAGTGAGCCTATTTAATGAAGGGAATAAATTATTCAAAGAAAAGCAATTCGATGGAGCGATAGAAAAATATAGAGCTATTCTAAAATTAAATAAATCGAATGCATCTACATATTATAATTTAGGTAATAGTTATTTTAGAATCGGACAATTAGGTTATGCTGTTTTGTTCTATGAAAAGGCATTAAAAATAAATCCTAATTTAGAAGATGCTGAATTTAATCTCTTAGTTGTTAAAGCAAGGACCATTGATAAAATAAATCCGGTACCGAAACTATTTTTATTTGAATGGTGGGAAAGCATAATTAATTTTTTAGATGTTACCGGCTGGCTTATAGTGTTATCCATTTTAGTTGCTCTCTTTTTATTTGCATTTTTTAATTACATAACTGGAAGAAGTATAGAGACACAGAAGCTCTCTTTTTTCTCCGGTTCTCTACTTTTTGCATTACTGATATTTTTTATTATAGTGTTGGTGGGAAGGTTAAACTATGATGAAAGAGATGTAAGGGGAGTAATAGTTGTAAATATGGTATCTATTAAATATGCGCCTGATGAAAAAAGTTCAGATGCTTTTATACTTCATGAAGGTACTGATTTTAAGATTGAAGATAAAATTGATAATTGGTATAAAGTTCGGTTGACTGATGGAAAAATTGGCTGGGTAGAAAAAAAATCACTTGAAGTAATTTAGAACATTACTCCTCTCTAATAACTCACAAACACGAAATGACATTTTAATGTTATATTATTATATTTATATTTCATAAAATACAAATAAGACACTAAATAAATGAAAAAACAAATTTTGCATTTCCTGATAATCGGGATGGTGGTTTTGTTTACGTCATGCGATCTTACAAAAGATTCAGCGACAAGCCCCGAGGTTTCAGATCGATTAGTGCCATACAATCCATATCCACCGGATGGACAGACTGAGGAATTATTAGTAGTTACTCTCAAGTGGGAATCGGATGGAGATAAATTCGATGTCTATTTTGATAAGAAAAGCTCTCCTTCAAAATTACTCGTTTCTGATATTGAAAATAAATCGGTTGTTGTAACCGGTTTGGATTACTTAACTAAATATTATTGGAAAGTCGTTTCTAAAAAAGATGGAGTAGTAAAGGAAGGCACGGTATGGAATTTTTCTACATTAGGGCGACCATCTCCAATTGGCGGCGGCTATGTACTCCTTAAAAATACCATTGAAACTAGTACCCCAAGTAATGTGAATGTATTGTTTCAGGTTGTTGATTTGAATAATCAAGGGATAACTGACTTAACCGAAGCTGATTTTGAGGTGTATGAGGATGGGCTTCCAATCTCGCCCTCAGAATCGGATCTAAAAATTGTAAAAAAAGAGGATCTTTATTACAGGATAAGAACAGTATTAATGTTAGATAATAGTACAAGTTTAACCGATAGCATAAGCGCCATTCGACTCGCAGCTGCAGATTTTATAAGAAATTTAGTTCCATACCAAGAAGTGGCTCTTTATGCTTTTTCAGAGAAACCGATTTTATTACAAGATTTTACCTCCGACAAAAATGTTTTAATTGATGCACTAAGCAAATACCAATTAGGATTTCCGACAACAAACCTATACGGGGCTGTTGTCGAAGGTGCTAATAAATGGACTGATGTTTTTAAGGTAGGTGAGACTATTCAAGGCTATATGGTACTTTTTACAGATGGAAGGGACACACAAGGATCGACTACATTAAATCAAGCTCTAAATGCAATCCATAATAAAATAGTTTTTACAATTGGTTTGGGAAAGGAGATAGAGCCTGATATATTAATGAAATTAGGTACAGGTGGTTTTTTTAATGTAAACAGTACATCTGAAATTGAAGCGCGCTTATCTGAAATTCAAGAAAAGATAGTAAATTATGCAAACAGTTTTTATCTCCTAACTTACAAAAGCCCTAAAAGAGGAAATTTCAATCACATACTTACAGTAAGAGTAAAGGATAATCCATATACCGGAAGTTATGCACAGCTATCCGGCACATTTAATAGCGGCAGTTTTTTCTCAGCTAAATTATCAGGAAATTTTTAAGTGGCAGTTAATAAAAAAGATGTTGAACATATTGCTTCATTAGCAAAGCTTAAGTTTGATGAGGATGAGCTTTCATCAATCACAGATGATCTAAATAATATTTTGGGTTATGTGGAGAAATTAAATGAACTCAATACCGATAATATTGAACCATTATATTATCCAATTGAATATGAAAATGTACTAAGAGACGATGTAGAAATAAAATCAATACCAACCGAAAAAGGTCTGGAAAATGCACCAGATAGAACAGACGAACATTTCAGAGTTCCCAAAGTAATTAATAAAGAAATATGATAATAGGAATAATACCTGCACGATTCGGTTCCACACGTTTAATGGGGAAACCACTAGCTGATATTGGCGGCAAACCAATGATACAGCATACTTATGAAAGAGCAAAAAGATCTAAACTTTTAGATAAGGTTATAATTGCTGTTGATGACGAGCGGCTTTTACAAGTGGCAAAAAACTTCAAAGCAGAGGCATATCTTACACCAAAAGAGATAGCAACTGGCTCAGATAGGATTGCTTTTGTTACGCGAAAATTGAAAGACATTGATATTGTGGTAAATATTCAAGGAGATGAACCATTTATCCAACCTGAGATGATTGATGAAGCAATAGAACCGCTTTTATTCGATCGCAATGTAAATGTTTCGACCTTGGCTAAACGGGTTACGACAGTTGACGAATTGCAAGCACCATCGGTAGTAAAAGTAGTATTTGATTACAATAATTTTGCTCTTTATTTTTCACGTTCACCAATACCTTATGTAAGAGATGCGAAAACCAAAAGAGAAAGAGTTGATACAGGTGAAATATATAAACATATAGGATTGTACGTTTATAGAACTGATTACTTGTTGAAATTTACAGAACTAAAACCAACAGATTTAGAACAGATAGAAAAATTAGAACAATTAAGAATGTTAGAAAACGGTTTTAAAATAAAGATAGTTGTAACTGAAAGAGAGAGTTTTTCGGTAGATACTCCGGCAGATTTGGAATATGCGCGAAAATATTATGCAAAGCTTCTTAAACTGCAAAATAAAGCAGCGAAATAACAAATAAAATTAAGTTACCTGAAATTAAACTTTGCGCAATTATCAGTTAGATTTTGCAGTCTCGAATATGAATCAACAAATAAAGAAGTTATTGCAGGTAAGATTGTCTTTTTTGTCATTAACTGCTATCTTTCTATACTAAATAGAAATAAAATGGTGAAATAATGGAAAGTAAAATTAGAGTTTTGGTAGCAAAAGCTGGATTAGACGGACACGATAGAGGTGCAAAAGTAGTAGCAGCCGCTTTAAGAGATGCAGGAATGGAAATAATTTATTCGGGATTACGTCAGACACCTGAGATGATTATTGAAGCAGCAATACAAGAAGACGTTCATGCAGTAGGAATTAGCATTCTTTCTGGTGCACACATGACAATATTTCCAAAGATAATAGACTTAATGAAAGAAAAAGAATTGGATGACGTGTTATTATTTGGTGGTGGAATTATTCCTGAAGAAGATTTAGTTAAATTAAAAGAGATGGGAGTAGGAGAATTATTTACACCAGGAACACCAACTACGGATATAATTAAGTTTTTGGAAAAATGGGTTGCTGAGCATCCGCGTCAACAGTAATATTTATCCCCATCATTATTACCGGAAGTAATGGAAAATAAAAGCAATAGAATAATCTTTATCGATCTAATGAGAGCGCTTGCTGTTCTGATGATGGTTCAAGGACATACTATTGATACTTTGCTTGCTGATGCATACAGGACGTATGAATCACCCTTCTTTAAAATTTGGTTTATGGTAAGGGGGTTTACGGCTCCAATTTTTATGTTTACTTCCGGAGTAGTTTTTACATACCTTCTTAAAAATCAGAAGAAACCATTTCGGGAGAATCCAAGAGTAAAAAAAGGGCTAAAGCGATTTCTTAATTTAGTATTACTTGGATACTTTCTTCGCTTCCCTACATTTCAGATATTTGATTTTTCATCGGTTTCGTTTTATCAATGGCGCACATTCTTTGTTGTTGATGCTCTTCATTTAATTGGATTTGGGTTATTGTTTATCATCGGGTTAACCTATTTAACTGAAAAATTAAAAACAAACGATTACTTTTTTTATACTCTGGGAGCATTTTCGTTATTCTTTGCATCAATATTTACCGAACAGATCGATTGGATAAATATTTTTCCATTGCCGATAGCTTCATATTTATATAGTGGAACAAATTCATTATTCCCATTTTTTCCATGGGCTGGATATGTTTTAGGTGGAGCATTATTAGGGACGTATCTATCCCGCAATAGAGCTACAATCTCGGAAAAAAGTATAACTCTTAAACTACTAACTGCAGGTATGGTTTTAATTCTTTCCTCTGAACTTTTAGATGTAATGCAATATTATTTTTATTCAAAAGTTAATTATTGGACAGCTCCCCTGAGTTTAATTACGTTTAGATTAGGTATGGTATTAATGCTCAATTCAGCAATGTCATTTATTGCATCAAAAGTAAATTCCATACCTATTTTAATTAGGCAAGTAGGTACTCATACATTAGTAATCTATGCAGTACATGTAATTATTTTATATGGAAGCGCTTGGATTCCAGGTATTTATGGTGATTTTGCTAAATCTTTTAATACATTACACTCTGCAATTGCCGGAATTATTATGATTACATTAATGATTATAATGGTTGTTGCAATAGAAAAATTTAAAGTAGTATTTATAGAACAGAAGAGAAGATGAGAAAATCGGAAACAGTAAATCCATCCTTGAAGGAGGAAGAAAAAAGTTTTGAATCTTCAATAAGACCAAGCTCATTTGACGAATTTTCGGGTCAGAAGAAAATTGTTGATAACCTAAAAGTATTTATTGGGGCGGCAAAGAAAAGAGAAGAGGGGTTAGACCATGTTTTACTAACAGGTCCTCCCGGATTAGGTAAGACTACATTAGCTAATATTATAGCAAATGAATTAGGAGTAAAGATAAAAATCACTTCCGGACCTGTATTAGAAAAGCCGGGCGATCTTGCCGGACTTCTTACAAATCTCGAAGAAAAATCAGTTCTTTTTATAGATGAGATACATCGACTTAGTCCTGTGGTGGAAGAGTATTTATATTCAGCTATGGAGGATTTTAAACTTGATATTATGATTGATAGCGGTCCGAATGCTCGTTCAATACAAATAAAACTTCCACCTTATACATTAATAGGAGCTACAACAAGAGCAGGTTTATTAACAGCTCCATTAAGAGACCGATTCGGAATTAAATCCCGACTTGATTATTATGAAAGCAGTTTGATTCAAAAAATAATAATTAGGACAGCAGAGATATTAAATGTAAAAATAGATTCAGATGCTGCTGAAGAGATAGCGAAAAGATCAAGGGGTACTCCAAGAATAGCTAACAGATTATTAAAAAGGACACGCGACTTTGCCGATTATGATAATAAGGCAGCAATTGATTTAGAAACTGCAAAAAAAGCTTTAACAGCCTTAGAAGTAGATGATGATGGTTTAGATGAAATGGATAAAGATATAATACTTACTATAATAGAAAAGTTTAATGGCGGTCCAGTGGGGCTTAATAATCTTGCAGTTTCTGTAAATGAAGATGCAGGTACAATTGAAGAAGTATATGAACCATTTCTTATTCAGCAAGGATATATTCAAAGAACTCCACGGGGAAGAGAAGCAACTGAATTAGCTTATAAGAGATTTAATAAAAAACGAAATTCAAAACTAAACCAAAGTAGTTTATTTCAATGATAAAGATTAATGATATAAAAATAGGCGGTGGAAATCCTTTTGTATTAATTGCAGGTCCCTGCGTTATTGAAAGTGAAGAATTGATATTTAATACTGCTTCTAAAATAAAAGAGATTACAACAAGGCTTGGAATTCCTTTCATATTTAAATCAAGTTATAAAAAAGCAAACAGAACAAGTGTAACTTCATTTACAGGACTCGGTGATAGAGAAGCATTAGAAATTCTTGCATCAGCAAAAAAAAAATTTGGCATTCCAATAGTAACAGATATACATACAGAACCTGAAGCAGAGATGGCTGCCGAGTATGTAGATATTCTTCAAATACCGGCATTCTTATGTCGTCAGACTGAATTATTAGTCGCTGCCGGGGGAACCGGAAAAATTGTTAATATTAAAAAAGGACAATTTTTAGCACCTGAAGATATGGTACATGCAGTGGATAAAGTTTTATCGACCGGCAATGAGAAAATTATTCTTACCGAGAGAGGGACTACATTCGGTTATCATAATTTAGTTGTTGATATGAGATCTTTAGTTATAATGAGGGAATTTGGTTATCCTGTGGTGATGGATGCAACACATGCAGTTCAACAGCCAAGTGTTGGAGCAATATCAGGAGGTCAGCCGAGATTTATTAAAACTTATGCGAGAGCAGCAGCATCGGTAGGGATTGATGCCTTATTTCTTGAAGTGCATCCCGATCCTAAAAAAGCATTAAGCGATGCCGAAAGTCAATTAAAGTTAGATCAGCTTGAAGATCTTTTAATAACAGTAAAAAAAATTGACGATATGGTGAAAAATGAAGCATGATTTAATTTCCTCCTTTAAGGAAATTAATTTATTCTTATTTGATTTGGAAGGAGTGCTGATAAATGAATTTACAAAAGACAATTTGAATCTTGTAGTTAATGAATTGCAAGAATTTACTAAGTCCGTAGGTAGTTATGGCACTAAAGTAGGGATTGTAACTGCAAGTGATGAAAATGATTATATTAAAGTGCTTTCAAAAATTGAAGGGCTAAATATACTTACAAGATCGATTAATAAAGTCGAATCAGTCGATGAGTTTATTAAGGATTCGGAAATAAAATATGATTCAATTTTCTATATTGGAGATGACGTTCTTGATATACCATTACTTCAGAAGGTTAAATTTAAGGCTGCACCGGTTTCAGCTAAGCGAAATGTAAAGAGAGTTGTAGAATTAACATTTGATGTATTTGACATATCAAAATTATTTGAAGAACTCAGAAGTTATTTTATAAATTCATATAATAATTTTAATCTGCAAAAAAATTAATTAAGAAAAAATTATACGAGTAATTAAGAAATGAAACTTAGTACCGAAGAAAAATCAATAAT
>JBAYVI010000045.1:0-20791 GCA_041674625.1 Melioribacteraceae bacterium
CAATCTCTTAATTTCATTTCCATTTATATCATAAACTATAAGAGATACATTTTCAGTTCTTGGTAAAGAAAATGATATTTGTGTTGTAGGATTAAATGGATTAGGATAATTTTGATTCAATTGAAAATCACTTCCAATAGGTGAATCTTCTCTAATTACATCGGTTGAAGAGTGTGGGTCGCCATGACATTGCTGGCAATCCATATTTGAATTTACATTATACATTAAATTTGATCCGTGGCAGCCCATACATGCTTTTGTTCCGGCTGTGGTCGTAAATGTAGAAACAAATGTTGAAGCATAATGAGCATTTAAGATCTCTGCAACTTTCGCAGCAGCATCACCAGTTACTCTCGCACATCTTTCTTTTCTTTCAAGATCACCAAATTTTTTCTTTGCTTTATTACACCAATCAGAAACCGAAACGTGGCAAAGTGTACTTCCACATACATTCTGTGGTAATGCAGCATCATATTTATGCTCTAAGAAATTACCTGCAACTGCAGTATCATTCGATGCATCCGTAGGAAGTTCATTAGATGCATACCATCCCCACAATTCATTAATCAATTTACCTGAATCAGCTTTTGGAACTGCTAAGCTTATTAGTGCAGCGCCGCCATTAATAGCACCACATAAGGTACCCCAGCCATTTCCGCCACCTCTTCCAAATAACATCACTTCAATTGGTAAGGATGTCCATGGTTCACCAATTTTCTCTCTTAATGCTTCTACTAATCCGCCAAAAGCTCCTGAGCAGCAATCCATATCATGCCAGTATAAATAATGAGCTTTTTTTCTTACATCTTCAACGTCCAACTGAGCATAAGGATATGGCCATACTGCCTTTCCATCTGCTTTAATTTTGTCATTTACTAAAAAATTTAATCCTGCTACTCCAACTGCTGCACCTAGTGCATATTTTGACGTGTTCGCCAAAAAGTCTTTTCTACTCTGTTTTTCCATTATTTTTCTGACCTCTGTTAAGTTAATAGATTAAAGGAAACTTTCTCAACATAATGCAAAAACTTTGCCAAAAAAATATATTCAGATTATAAGGTATTTATATGCTATTAATTCAGGATAAGTAATCTTATTGAAACGATGCGTTTCAATCTGAGGGGAGTGGTGTTTCAATTATGAAACGAAATGTTTTATTTTTTGCTTCTCTCTTCCAATTTTTTAATCACTGCTGGCGGTACAAAATCAGAAATATCACTATTGAACTGAGATAAATTGCGAACAATTGTAGAATTAAGGTATGTATATTTTTCGTGAGGCATTAAAAAAATAGTAGAGAGCTCGGGATTTAATTTCCTATTCATTAAAGCCATCTGAAATTCATATTCAAAATCAGATACCGCTCTAAGACCTCTTATAATACCCACCGCTCCCATTGCCTTTGCATGATCTACAACCAAACCATCAAAGGAATCAACAGTTACAGTATCAAATTCTTTTAAACTTTCCCTCAACATATCTAAACGCTCTTCTACGGTAAACATACCGGCTGTTTTTCCCGGATTCTTTGCAATAGTTACTATCACTTCATCAAAAAGTTCTATTGCCCTTTTTATTATATCAATATGTCCGTTTGTAACCGGATCAAACGTTCCCGGATAGATAACTTTTTTCATAATTTTTTACTTTAAAATAATCTCAAATAAACTACTTTTACAAATTAACTTTTTATTAACTATTAATAAACTGATAGATTAGGCTATCTCCTATCTGTTTAAACGGTTCAATCCCAAAACTATCTATATCTTCGTTCTTTGTTTGTACTGACCTCTCGATAATCAATATTCCCCCTTCAGTCAAAAAATCATTCTTCAAAATATTTTTTGTAGCGACATAAATATCATTTTTGAAAAATGGGGGGTCTGCCAGAATTAGTTCATATTGAATATGTTCAGTTAATGTAGAAAACTTTATTGCTTCCATATTGAATATTCTGCATTCATCGCCTGCATCTAATGATTCTATATTTTCTTTTAGTACACGTGCTACTTGGAAACTTTTTTCCACAAAATGAATTTCTCCGGCTCCACGGCTCAATGCTTCCAAACCTAACGAACCTGAACCTGCATATATATCGCATACTTTTATTTCATCAAAATCAATTTGATTATACAAGTAATTGAAAAGGGATTCCTTCACTTTATCTGTGGTAGGACGAACTAATTTTGAATTAGGAAATTTTACTTTTCTTCCGCCATATATGCCCGCTATAATTCTCAACTAAACCACCCTCAATGCAATTCCAACTGAACCTGTAAATGAATTAAATAGATCGGCATATAGATTCTTATGAACAATATTTTTGTTCGCTTTAATCCCAAAGAATGGATTCGTTCTTATTACATTCCATTGAAAATCGCTCATTAAATTGCTTATTAATTTTTCACTTCCCAATTCATTGAAAACATATAAATCAGAAATTTTCTTACCGCCCGCTTCAACTAAAGTCTTCATCTTTTCCAATTCATTTTTAAGATAAAAATAATCGATCTTCTCTTTAAATTCTACCACCTTAAAAATTACGGGAATATTATTGTTAAGAAGTGAAATAGAAAAATGAGTTTTTTCAAAAAATATGCTAATAGTTGCTTCTTCAGTCAGGGCCACTTTATCCAATTTGATAAACGCATTGGAAGAAATATGAGCATTATCAATATAGCGTAGTTCAAGACTGTTTTCAGAAGCTAACTTATTAAGTGAAGTTAATACTTCTTTATTTAGTCCAAAAACTATCGCTGATTTATGTGGCAAAAGATCAGAGCTTACTTCGATATTTTGGATTAACAGAGATTTACGGTCAATCCAAGGATATAAGATTCCACTTTCCCATTTATAATTTTCTAATTGATCTTTTTTTATTAAGGATTCTTCAATAGGTATTTGGAAAATATTGAAGAATTGGTTAGACAAAGAGAATGATATAAAACGTGAGGTGAAAGATGATTCATTTTTAAATTTGGAAAGGGCATCATTTACTTGATAAAAAAGATTTGGGCGGCTACCGCCCAAATCTATTTTATTTTCAAAAACTACCTCTTCAAGGTTTCCCAAATGAAAAGCATTACTTTCAAAAACTATTTCAACAAACTGGATTTTATCTTTTGTTAGAAAACAGCCAAGATGATTCTGAAAAACTGGCATCTATCATTTTATTCCCATGATGCAGTAAACTTCATTGCATCACTATATAGATCGCCTACTTTGCCATATCCATCAGGGCATTCTACTACATATCTTTTTCCGATTACAGTATTTGAATCCACTTTGATTACTTTTCCTCTTCTGTCAATTATCGTATCGGCAGATTTAGATGTATCAACTTTTATGATATAAGCCATTCCGCTTTTTGGAGATTTGAATAATGAATCCCAAAGTTGTTCGCCATTTTTAAGACTTACAAAAGTATTGGTTGATTTTCCTGTTATAGAATCTGTACCTGTAATAGCTTTCTGAACACTTGGATCTGTTTTTAAGAAATTTACTAAACTATCCATACTATCAGTAAATCTGTTGTATTTGTTGAACCATAATTTTTCGCCTTCTCTTAGATTGAGCATTCTCGCTCTTGATTCGGCTTTAAAATATTTTTCATTTTCAACTACTTCAGTTGGTTCAATAATCGCTACTCTGATTAATACATAGATTAGAACTAATATAACGGCATAAAGCCCGGCATGCAAATACCAGGATTCTGATTTACTTGACATATTTTTCCTCCGGAGATTTTTCTTTATTTCACAATAATATAATTTTTAATTTTAGAGAACTTCACCGGTCCAATCCCTTTTACTTTAATTAAATCATCAGCTTTTTCAAAGCTTCCTTTTATTTTCCGATAATCAATTATCTTCCGGGCAGTTTTTTCACCTATTCCCGGTAGTAGAATTAGTTCCGATATCCCCGCTTTATTTATATCTATTTTATGGGATTCTATTTTATTAGCGTTAAAATCCAAAAGTTCTGCTTTAGAAGCAATACTTTTTTTTATATTTTTTTCAGTTTCTGCTTTTATTGTATCTTTTTTTATAAAGAACAAACTATCTTCTTTTGAATAATCTACACTATTTAACTGTGGTAATTTAGTATCAGTAAAATTATACTTAATAATTGACCCTGTAATAATAGTAAACAAAAGAAAAAGAATCACTTTTCCTTCTGTTTGAGTAAATCCAATTTTTTTAATCCAATTATTAAAAAAGATTAATTTCAATTTGGTACTTTTATATTATCCATTTTTTGTAATTGATTTAGAAGCTCTTTCTCATTCGCAGTAACACGTTTCGGTACATGAATATTAATCTTAACTAATTGATCTCCGGCACCATGACTATTAAGATGCTGAATCCCTTTTTCTCTCATTTTGAGGTATTTACCTGCTTGCGTACCCGCTTCAATCTTTAGCTTTGCTCTTCCGCTTAATGTAGGCACTTCTACTTCAGTGCCTAATACTGCTTCGGGATATGAAAGGTTTAATTCATAAATTACATTATCCCCTTCTCTTACTAAAAATTCATGAGACAATTCTTGGAATACAACAATGATATCTCCGTTTCTTCCACCATTTTTTCCGGCGTTACCTTGTCCTTGAAGCGTCAGGTAGCTATTATCATACACTCCTGCGGGAACGTTAATTTTGATTGTAACTTCCGAATTAGTTCTTCCTTCGCCTGAGCATGTTGTACAGCGATCTGAAATAATTTTACCTGTACCGCTACAATTATTACAGCTAGTAACATTAACGAACTGACCAAACACGGATCTTGATACTTGCCTAACTTCCCCAGTCCCTCCGCATACAGTACAGTTTTTAAAAGAGGAGGAATTTTTTGCTCCCGAACCGGCACATGTTTCACATGTATTATATTTTTTTATTTTTACTTTTTTTGTAGTACCCGTTGCAATCTCTTCTAAAGTTAGTTTAAGCGTAATCTTAAGATCGGCTCCTGGAGTGCCGGTCTGTCTCTGCCTTCTTCTCTGTTGTGAAGAACCACCTCCGAAGAAATCATCGAATATAGACCCACCACCGCCACCGCCAAAACTTGATCCAAAAATATCCGAGAAATGGGAAAATATATCATTAGCATCTCCAAAACCTTGGAAATCCTGTCCTCCCTTTATTCCATTGTGTCCGTATCGATCATATTTTGCTCGTTTCTCGTCGTGGCTTAGAATTTCATAAGCTTCCGCTGCTTCCTTAAATTTATCTTCTGCTTCCTTATTACCCGGATTTCTATCCGGATGATATTGCATTGCTAATTTTCTATAAGATTTCTTTAACTCATCTTTTGATGCGCTTTTCCCTACACCTAATATTTCGTAATAATCTCTCTTTTCCATTTTCCTAATTTTTTATTTTATGAAATTAATTCTTGACTAACAATTACTTTTGCGTGGCGAATCACTTTATCTCTTAATTTATATCCTTTTTCTAAAACTTCTATAACTGTATGCGGCGGGACTGTTTCGTCCGGTTTCTGCATTAAAGCATCGTGCATATTAAAATCGAATGGATCGCCTTTTTCTGCAATTTTAATTATACCCTGACCTTCTAAAATTTTAGAAAATTTTTCATATACTAATTGAATCCCTTTTTTAAGACTTTCAAAATTCGCCTGTTCCTCTGCATGCTCTAAAGATCTTTCGAGGTCGTCATATACGGGAAGTATATTAAGTAGTAACGATTCATTTGCAAATGAAAGAAAACTCTTTTGTTCTTGATCTACTCTTCTTTTATAATTTTCAAAGTCTGCTACTCTACGAAGCAATGTATCTTTTAAGTCTAAGTTAGCTTTTTCTAATTCTTCTATTTTATTTTGCAAATCATTACCCGCCTCGTTATCCATCTCTTGATTGCTATTTTCAAAATTTTCTTCTTTAATAGTTTCTTCATTTAAGTCTTCCGGGTCTTTGGTTTCTTCGTTTTCCAAATCCATATTTTTTTCCATTGTATTATCCTTTATATTTGTTTTTTTAATTCATTTGAAAGTTGCTCTGCTATGTATTGAACAGCTGCAACAATACGGGGATACTCCATTCTCTTTGGACCCATAATTCCCAACGTCCCTTTTACATCCCCAAAATTATATTCCTTTGATATCATACTATATTCAGAAAATTTCTCATCGCTATTTTCCTGCCCGATAGTGATTGTAACATCACTAATATTCGATTTTTGATTCTCTAAAATATGTATGATTATATCTTTGTTCTCTATTAACTCTATTATACTTTGAAAGTGTTGAACACTTTCAAATTCAGGCTGCTTTATTAAATTCTTCGTACCCGAAATAATAGTTTTTTCTGACCTCTCGGTTTTAAATATCTTATCCACCGAATCAAGAAAAACTCTTACTATCGGTTTGAACGAATCGTCATCTATATCTTTTACTCTATTGCCAATTGTTGTTTTTATTTCTGTAAACTTTAATCCGCCAAGTTTCTCATTTAAAATTGATTGTACTTTGGTAATCTGTTCTTCTTTTACTTCAGCATTTAGCTCCAAGGTAATCGTTCTTACTACTCCCGATATTACACTTATTACAACTAATATACGTGTTGAGGACAAAAGAACAATCTGAATCTTTTCCAATATAGCATTATCGTATTTCGGAAAACTTACAACTGCAATTTGATTTGTAAGCTCCGTTAAAATATTAGAAGCAACAAATAAAATATCTTCCGTATCATTAGATGCAGAATCGAAATTAGAGTCGATCATTTTTCTTAAATCTATATCTAATTTCGGCGGGTCCATTAATGAATCAACATAAACACGATAACCTTTATCAGTTGGTATTCTACCTGCCGATGTATGCGGATGATTAAGATATCCGAGGTCTTCCAAATCGGACATAATATTTCGTATCGAAGCCGGCGAAAGCCCTATATCGTACTTTTTTGATATATAACGAGAACCCACCGGATTTGCTGTCATTATAAACTGGTGGATTATATACCGAAGTATCGCTTTTTCTCTATCTTTTAATGTGTAACTATTCATTTCCGCTTTTAAATTTCGATTTAACTTTAAAATTTATGAAAAAATATTAACTATTGCTTCATTTTACAATTTTTCTTCTGGTTCGGTTTCACTTTCAGTTTTTGTTTATATTTAGAATTAATTATAAAAAATCTATGGGGTCAGTTTGAACGAAAGCTATAAATCAGCAGGAGTTGATATCAAAGCGGGAGATGAAGTAGTAAACAGAATTAAATCACTCGCAAAATCTACTTTTAATAAAAATGTTCTTTCAGGCATAGGTCATTTCGGTTCTTTCTACGGAATCGATCTTCAAAAATACAAAAATCCGGTCTTAGTTTCGAGTGTAGATGGGGTGGGTACAAAACTCAAAGTCGCTTTCATGATGGATAAACATGATACTGTTGGGCAGGATTTGGTAAATCATTGCGTTAATGATATTGCAGTATGCGGAGCTGACCCACAATATTTCTTGGACTATTTAGCATTTGGTAAACTTAATCCCGATAGAGCTGAGCAAATCATAAAAGGATTTTCGATAGCATGCAAGGAAAATGGAGTTGCTCTCATTGGTGGCGAAACTGCTGAGATGCCCGGTTTGTATGACCCAAATGAATATGATATGTCAGGTACAATCGTTGGACTTGTCGATCGTGAAAAAGTAATCGATGGCTCTAAAGTTTCTAAAGGAGATATTTTGGTTGGTTTCGATTCTAATGGTCTCCATACAAATGGTTATTCATTAGCGCGCAAAGTTCTATTCCCAAAATTCGATGTAGATTATAAGTCGGAAAAATTAGAGAATACCCTTGGTGAAGAACTATTAAAAGTACACCGCTCATATTTCAATGTAATTACAACTATAAAAAACTCAATTGATGTAAAAGCATTCTCTCATATAACGGGTGGTGGTTTAGTTGGGAATACTAAACGTGTAGTACCAGAAGGACTTTCCATCAAAGTTGATTGGAGTGCTTGGGAACGTCCTGCTATTTTTAAATTCATTCAAGAAACCGGATCTTTAAATGAAGATGAGATGCAATTAGTTTTTAATAACGGTATTGGCTTAGTTGCTATAATAAATAAAAGTGATTTCTCAATAATCAAAACTCTATTAAAAGATATTAGTTTTGGTTTTAGAGTTATTGGACATATTGAATAATAATAAAGGCAATTATAATGATTGATACACACGCACATCTATTTTACCCGAACTACTCGACTGATTTAAATGATGTACTTGATAGAGCGAAAGAAAGCGGAGTAAAATATATAATCGTTCCTGCTACTCATCTCGTTTCATCGCTCGAAGCCATCGAGCTTTCTAAAAGATTCGATATGATCTACTGTACTGTCGGTGTTCATCCCCTTGATACAAAAGAGTGGAACGACAATTATATTGAAGAAATAAGAACCCTTGCAAAAAACAAAAAAGTAGTAGCAATCGGGGAAATTGGGCTTGATTACCATTACGATTATTCACCTAAGGAAGTTCAAATTAAAGCATTCCGCTTACAATTAGAGCTTGCAATAGAGCTTAATTTACCTGCTGTTATTCACAATAGAGAATCTGATGAAGATATGATGGCTATTATTCGCGAATTTACTGCTAAGGGACTTCGAGCACAATTCCATTGCTTCTCCGGCACTCTTAGCGATGCACGCGAATTAATTGAGCTTCACCATTTTATCTCATTCACAGGAAATATCACTTATCCTAAAGCGGATAACTTAAGAGAAATTTTATCTAAAGTTTCGTCCGAAAATATTATGCTCGAAACTGATTCTCCGTTTATGACCCCCGTTCCATTAAGAGGTCAACGTAATGAGCCTGCGTATCTTAATAAGATTGTTGATAAGATTGCAGAAGTTCAAAATCTCCGTCCCGAAGATATTGTTAGAACGACAAACTATAACGTTTATAAATTTTTTGGGGTTGGTATGAATCCTGATTTATCATTTACATATCAGATTGGTAATTCGCTTTACGTCAATGTAACAAATAGATGCAATGCTGATTGTGTCTTTTGCGATAGGAAAGGATTAGCAGTAATCAGCGGTTATAATCTTAAAATGAAAAAATCTGAAGAGCCGGAAGCGTCTGTTTATATTAATGAAATCGGCGATCCCAAGCGATTCAAAGAGATTGTTTTTTGCGGATATGGTGAACCGACTATAAGATGGGATCTTGTAAAGGACGTTGCTAAATACGTTAAGGAAAATGGCGGGCATACACGTATGAATTCAGACGGGCATGGCAATTTTATTAATAAACGAGATATTACACCAGAACTCAAAGATACTATCGATACTGTTTCTATCAGTCTTAACTCTACTGATCCTGAACAGTATGCAAAACTCATGCGGGTTGATCCATCTATGCACGCAGAGATGATCGATTTTGCCAAAAAAGCAAAAAATTATACCGATGTAGTTCTTTCAATTGTTGGCATCAGCACAGTAGATACAGAAGCTGCGAAAAAATTTGTAACCGAAGAGATTGGAGTTAAGTTTAGAGAAAGAGAGTATTTCTAATTAAGTGAAAAAATTATTTTTAATCTGTTTTGTGGTTCTTCTTTTTTCTCAAATAAATGCTCAAAAGAAGATTTTAACTTTTGAAGATTCGTTGAATATTTTTATCAACGAATCTTTTTCTCATAATTCTATTGTATCGTATAATTTTTTTAATCTTACAAAAAACACTCCAATAGCATCAAAGAATGATTCTATTCTTATGCGTCCCGCTTCTGTATTAAAATTATTTACAACAACTTCAGCACTATATTTTTCTAAAAAAAATGAGTTTTTTGAAACATCACTTTCCCATGATGGGAAAATTTCCGGTTCTACATTGAAAGGGAATATTTACCTAAAGGGAGGTTTAGACCCATTTTTATCAATTGAACAATTAGATTCCTTAATCTTACTGATAAAGCAATCAGGAATTTCAAGTATCAAAGGAAATTTTGTTTTTGATCTATCCTTAAAAGATACAATTGAATGGGGCGCAGGTTGGATGTGGGACGATTCGCCTTATGGTTTTACTCCTAAGATGTCGGCATTAAATATTGCGAGCAATATTATTTCTATTAAAACTTATCCCGACTCTAATTTAGGTAAGCCAAAAACTATTATCTATCCCGATATTCCTTATTTTAATATTATCAATAAAGCTATTACATCCGGAAATGAGGAAAAAACAAATCTTAATTTTGAACGCTACATTGCTAAGGGCAAAGAGAATATTATAATTAAAGGAAATATTTCGATAGCCGATTCCTTAGATAAAACAAACATAAGTATTGCTTCACCACTCAAATATGCTACGGAATTGATAAAAGCATCTTTTAAAAAATATAATATTCGTTTCCATGGAAAATTTATTCAGGGAAAAGTTAAAGATACTTCGTTAGAAATAAACTCAATTAAGAATTCTATTACTCAAACAATTTTCCAAACAAATAAATCGAGCAGTAATATAGGTGCTGAAATGCTTTTACTCAACTTGGCATCAGCAAATTTGAAAGAGAATATTTCTTATAAAGATGGATTGAAACTTAATGATAGTCTGGCGGCAATTGTTTCTCCGCAGTCTATTAATGTTTTCGCTGATGCTTCAGGTCTTTCTTTCTATAATATGCTTTCTTCGAGTGCAATTACCGACTTACTAATTTTCATTTATAAAAATCGGGAAATATTTTATAATATTTATAGTTCATTACCAATTGCAGGAATTGACGGTTCACTTAAGAATAGATTTAGAAACACTAACTTAGTAAAAATATTACGAGCAAAAACAGGTACACTTTCCGGCGTTACTTCGCTCGCAGGTTATTTTTATTCTAAAGAAAATGATCTTATTGCATTCACGATAATGCTAAATAATTACAAAGAGTCAGCTTCAAATGCACGAAACTTCACAGATAGTTTCTGCTTGTTTTTTTATAATAATTACAAACCGGGAAATTGATGAAAACTTATAATGAATTTATAATTAGAACTGCTCCAATCAACAACGAATCGATTAGTGGTTTATTATGGCAACTCGATTTAGATGGAATAATAGATAACGACACTTACCTAACAGTTTACTCAACAAAATTGGACTTAGTAAACCGAGAAGCAATTGAAGAAATTTTGAAAAGAGCTAAAGATGAAAGTATAATAGAACGCTTTGAAGTAGAATCCTCAACCCATGAAGATATGAACTGGAATGAGGAGTGGGAAAAGAAAGTTAATGTAATAAGAGTCACTGACCGATTAGTAATACAACCTTCATTCAAGGATTTTGATCCGAAGGAAGATGACATCGTAATTAAGATCGATCCCAAAATGTCCTTCGGTACAGGCGAACATGCAACTACAAAATTAGTATTGGGTAAACTTGAAAAATATATCAATGGTGGCGAAAAAGTTCTCGATATCGGCAGCGGAACCGGTGTACTTGCAATTGCCTCGGTTTTATTAGGGGCTAAAAGTGCGATAGCTCTCGATAATGATGAATGGTGTCAATTAAATGGTAATGAAAATGTTGTTCTTAATCATTTAGAAGATAAAGTTAAAATTGTTCTTGGTGAATTAAAGGATATTAAAGAAAGTGATTTTGATCTGGTAGTTGCCAATATTAATCGTCATATTTTATTGGACATTTCAAAAGATATTTTTGCAAAAACAAAAAAAGCCGGAAAGTTAATACTCTCCGGCTTATTAAAAACAGATGAACTCGAAATCACAAACCTTTATACACTCGAGGGCTTTCAGTGTATCGAAACAATTGCAATGGATGAATGGATTTGCATTGTTTTTGCTAAGTAATTCTTATAAAAGTTTTGTGAGTAAACGAATAATTTCTACCTGCTCTTGTTCTGTTAATACACCAGCTACACCTGACATGTTTTCTGTATAAGAAGGAAGAATTGTATCAATTTTTTCTTTCCCTTTTGCAGTTAATTCTGCAAGGATTACTCTACGATCTTCTTTAGAGTGAATTCTTTGAACAAATTCTTCTTTTTCGAGATTATCAACAACACAAGTGATATTAGCTCCGGTTACCATTAATTCTTCGCTGATCCTTTTCAAAGGAACAGGTCCCGATTTTAATAATACATCTAATACTTGAAATTGAGGGGCAGTTAGCTTTTGTTCATACATCTGTTTAACTTGAACTTTGCGAACCTTATCGTATGCTTTCGATAGTTTTTCCCATAAATCAAGCGCTAATTTGGACTTTGTAGAATCCATTATACCTCCGTTTGTTAGTAAATCAGTTATCTAATTCTATTTATTAAAATAAATCTTTTTTATAGTTAAATCAATGTTTATTTAGTTAATTATACTAATAGCATAACTATATGTTCCAAGTTTATTATCGTTGGAAACTTTAGGAATAAAAATTAAATTTACTGCTTCAATTCATTTTTAGGTTTGGTACTTGAATTTTCCGAAAAAAATAGAACGAATCTTAGCTAACTACCTAAAGATCAATCAATGGGATTTAAAAAGCATTGTAATTCCGATTAATCTAAATATTAAGAAAATATGCCTTGATAAACTTAAAGGAGCTAATGAAAAAATTCTTTACTGGGAGAAACCGAGTTCTGAATATTCTTTTTTGGCTATTTCTTCCCTAATATTTGCTTCTTCTAATAAGTTTGATTCTTCAAATATACTCCATAATTGGAACGAATTTTCTAATCTTTCTATTCCATTATTATTAAAAACTAAAAAATTCCCAATTAATAAAAATAGCAACATCTGGTTAAGTTTTAGTGATGCTGATTATATTCCTAATCTTCTAATTCTCCAATCTCACTCCAAATCTTATTTAATAGCTAATTTTTTTAATTATAGCGATTATGAAAAAATAATCTATCTATTAGAATTAATTTCAGTAGATAAAAATGAATCAGAAAATGAATTTATTGAGCCTCAGAATTTTGAAAAAATAGGAGTTAAAGAAGAGGACGATTTTAATGATTGGGAAATTAAAATTAATGATTACTTAAATCATATCAAAGTTGGTGATATTCAAAAAGTTGTTTTATCTAAATTTATTAGTATTCCAATAAAGAATTTTGATTTAGATAAAATTGTTACTTTATTATCAAAAAAATATAAAGATTGTTATATATTCATCTTATTTGAGGAAAATTCAATTTTCTTTGGAGCTTCACCCGAAAAATTGTTTAGTTTAAAGGGTAGACTTCTTGAAACAGAGGCTTTAGCCGGTTCAATTGCTAGAGGAACCAATAAAATAATGGATGAAAAATTAGCTTCTGAATTATTGAACGATAATAAAAATCTTGCTGAGCATAAAAATGTGGTTGATTATATTACCGAGAACTTAGCGGGGTTTGTAGATACAATAGAGATTGATATTATGCCAAAAATAAAAAAACTAAATAATATTCAACATCTTTGGACTCCTATTAAAGCATCTGTAAAAAATAATGTAAGTGTTGATGAGTTAACAAATCAGCTATACCCAACATCTGCAATTTGTGGATATCCCAAAAACAAGGCACTTAAAATAATTTCTGAAACAGAAGAATATGACCGAGGGCTTTATTCGGGATTAATCGGCTGGTATAATCATATTGATGAAGCCGATTTTTGTGTAGCAATTCGTTCAGGTCTAATAAAAGATAATTCTTTATATGCATTTGCCGGATGCGGTATTGTAAGAGGTTCAGACGCTGAATCTGAATACCAAGAAACCAAACTAAAACTAAAACCAATTTTATCCTTATTCAACCATGAAAATAGCAATTAATAGAAACATATTTTGGAGCGACTTGCTTTTAATCCGGCTTCAGAAATTCGGAATTAGAAATGTAACAATTTCACCCGGCTCAAGAAGTACTTCGTTGACTTATTCATTTGCTGCGCAAGTGTATTTTAAAAAATATACTTTTATAGATGAACGGAGCAGTGGATTCTTTGCGCTTGGACTTGCAAAAAAAACAGGGAAACCTGTTGTAGTTGTTACAACATCCGGTTCTGCCGCTGCGGAACTATATCCCGCTATCGTAGAAGCATATTACGAACAGACTCCATTGATAATAATAACAGCAGATAGACCGCAATCCTTACGAAATCGTGGCATTAATCAGACTATAAATCAAGCATCTATTTATAATAATCATATTCTCGCACAGCACGATATTCATACACCTGAACTCAACTTTAATTCAATTAGCGATTTTATTCGCTCAATAGATGATTTATTATTAAAAGGTTTTTTGAAAACAAAAGGTCCGGTACATCTTAATTTGCAATACGACAAACCGTTTGAACCTGATTCTACTACCGATAGAGTTGCTCCTGAATTTTTAGATAAAGCTTTCGGTATTGCACTAAAAGATATTAATTCTACTGAATCTAAAATACCTGTTATCGATTCCGAGATATTGAAAAAAATTAATTCTTCTTCAAATGGACTTATTATCGTTAGCGGTGAGAACAATCAAAAAGAATTTTCTTCTGCTATTAAAAAACTTAATTCCAAATTGAAATTCCCTCTCTATTTTGATGGAACTTCATCTCAAAGAATTAATAATAATGATTCTTATTCATTGAACAATCTTTCGGGCATCGTTAAATCAAAACAATTTTGTTTACTAAATGACCCTGAGATAATAATTCTTATTGGAAAATCACCCACATCAGCATCTGTATTGGATTTTCTAAGTCATTCAAAAGCATTTAAAATAAGTGTTTCAAGTCATGTAGATAAAGTTGATCCATCCTGCAATTTTGACACTTCTCTTACCATAAATGAAACGGATTTTTGTATTTCTGCATTACAAAAAATTAAAATCAAAAAATTATCTTTAAATACTAAAACTATTTTAAAGTTAGATTCCGAACTTGAAGATATAAAAAAGGAATTTCTAAAGAATGTAAATTTCGGTTTTGAAGGAAAAGCAGTAATTGACGTTCTAAATTATATCCCCGGAAAAAGTAATTTATTTATCTCATCAAGTATGCCGATTAGGGATTTGGATTTTTATGCTTCTAATTTAGCGAAAGAGATTAACATTTATTGTAACCGTGGGGCAAGCGGAATTGATGGAATTATTTCATCTGCGCTTGGAGTTGCTTCAGAATCATCAAACAACTTTTTAATTACGGGGGACTTAGCTTATTTTTATGATATCGCGGCTCTCCAATCAGCTTTAAAGTATAACATATCCCTCACAGTAGTATTAATTAATAATAATGGTGGCGGTATTTTTGAATCTCTTCCGATTTCAAAATACAGAAAATTTTTTAACGATTATTTTATTACTCCTCATAATCTAAATCTTGGTAAAATAACAAAAAGTTTCGGCGCCAATTACTTCAAAATAAATACAACTCGAGAATTAAAGAGAAGACTTTCCTTGAAGCAATCCGGTTTTACTCTTTTAGAAATTAAAACAGACGCTTTTGAATCAAAACAGATTCGTGATGAATACTGGAAAAATGTTGTTTCCATAACAGATATGTTTATAAATGAAAATTGATCTTGATGGTCTTAAATTAAATCTAATTCTTAGCTCTAAATCAATTGATCACTCAAAAAAACCAATTATTTTTTTCCATGGTTTTGGAGGCGATGCCTCTGACTGGAAATTTATTTTTTCTTCTCTGCCAACCGGCTTCCAAGCCATTGCAATTGACTTGGTTGGATATGGCAAAAGCGATTCACCGGCTGAGTCTTGTTATTATTCTGCTGAATCGATTACAAATCAAATTAGAGAGATAATTAGATCTCTTAAAATTGTTAAACCTATTCTTTGCGGATATTCTATGGGTGGAAGAGTAGCGCTTGGTTACACTACTAAATATCCAAAAGACATTTCAGGACTGATTTTGGAAAGTAGTTCGCCCGGAATTACTGAAGAAGTAGAAAGAGAGATTAGAGCTTTAGCCGATTCTCGACTATCCGAAAAAATAGAAACAATCGGGATTCAAAAATTTTTTAATGAATGGTACGAACAACCTTTATTCCATTCCCTCAAATCTAATCCCATGCTTTTTGAAAAAACATTAAAAAACAAAACGAAGCAAAACATTACTGGTTTAAAAAATTCTCTTAAATATTTTTCTCCTGGATTAATGCCCTCATATTGGAATGAATTGAATAATATTTCTGTTCCATTATTATTAATTAGCGGCTCACTTGATCAGAAATATTGCGAAATCAATAAAAGGATTAATTCTGTTTTAGAAGCTTCTGATTGGGAAATAATAAACGGAGCCGGACATAATACACATTTAGAAAAGCCCGATGATTTTATTAAATTAGTGAACAAATTTTTAAAGGAATTTAGTTAGTCTATGAAATATAAATGGAAGAAAGCCAAAAGATATAAAGATATTGTCTATGAAAAGATGGATGGTATTGCAAAGATTACAATTAATCGTCCTGAGAAGCGCAACGCTTTCAGACCAGAAACAGTTTTAGAACTTTATGCCGCATTTGATGACGCTAAAGAAGATACTTCAATTGGAGTAATTTTACTTACAGGTGCAGGTCCGGCTAAAGATGGTAAGTACGCATTCTGTTCTGGTGGCGATCAATCAATCAGAGGCAATAAAGGATATATCGGAGGCGATGGCATACCTCGACTTAATATCCTCGATGTTCAAAAGCAGATTAGAAGTATTCCTAAGCCTGTGATTGCATTAGTTGCCGGTTACGCAATAGGAGGAGGACATGTTTTGCATGTCGTCTGTGATTTAACTATCGCTGCTGAGAACGCAATCTTCGGACAGACAGGACCCAAAGTAGGTAGCTTTGATGGTGGGTTCGGTTCAAGTTATCTTGCGCGTATAGTGGGGCAAAAGAAAGCCCGCGAAATATGGTATCTTTGCCATCAATACAATGCTCAAGAAGCTTTAGATATGGGATTGGTAAACAAAGTTGTCCCGGTCGATGAGCTTGAAGATATAGGCGTTCAATGGGCTTATGAAGTTTTAGAGAAAAGTCCGCTTTCACTTCGTTTATTGAAGTCAGCTTTTAATGCGGAATTAGATGGACAAGCAGGCATTCAAGAATTAGCGGGCAATGCTACTCTTCTATATTATATGAGCGAAGAGGCTCAAGAAGGTAAAAACGCTTATAATGAAAAAAGAAAACCAAATTTCAAAAAATTTCCACGTGTACCTTAGTAAATGCTTAAACAAAAATTAAATAGCTGGATAATCGCAAGCAGACCAAAGACTCTCCCTGCGGCAGTTGTACCGGTACTTGTCGGTACTTCGATTGCATTTTCCGAAGGGAAGCAAAATTGGATTGCTGCTATTATTGCTTTGATTTGTAGTATTCTAATTCAGATTGGAACTAATGTTGTAAATGATCTTTACGATTTTTTGTCAGGCAAAGATACTCATCAAAGACAGGGACCACAGCGTGCCGCTGCTTCAGGTCTTCTATCTGTGAAAGAACTTAAAATAGGTGTATTTTTAATTTTTGGAGTTACTTTTTTTTTAGGTCTTTATCTTGTTTATCTTGGTGGAATTTTTATTCTCGTCATTGGCGTACTTTCTATTGCGGCAGGGATAGCTTATACGGCAGGACCATATCCTTTAGCTTACAATGGTTTAGGCGATCTATTCGTATTTATTTTTTTTGGATTCGTTGGAACAGTCGGCACTTATTACACTCAGTCACTTTTATTTTCCCCAATTGCTCTATGGGCTTCAATTCCTGTCGGTGCTCTTATTACTAATATACTTGTAATTAATAATTTTAGAGATCGTCTTGAAGATTCTCAAAACGGCAAACACACATTAGCAGTTAAGTTTGGGGATCGATTTTCGCAATGGCAGTATATATTACTTCTTTTAGTGTCTTATTTCTCGATTGTTATAATCTATTTTCGCTATGATAAAAGCATTTTTGTTCTTATTCCCCTATTGACTATACCCGCAGCGGTCAAATTGATAAAGATGCTATATACTTATAAAGGTACTGAATTAAATAAGACTCTCGAACTTACTGCCAAATTTTCAGCTCTCTTTGGTTTCTTATTTTCGATCGGTCTATTAGTATGACTTTAAAACTATTGAGCTATATCCCATATTCACTTCTATTTAATCAAAATTTTTCTTCATCAAATCACTCCTACCCCAAAAGGGAAATATATTTGATGAAGTTTGTCGATGAAAATGGAATTGAATTTGTTTCCGAAGCTGCACCTATGCTTCCATTTTCAAATGAAACAAATGCGGATGTAATCAATTCACTAAGTAAATTATTAAGTACAACCATTCAATTAAATTCAACACCTGACGATTTACCACAAAGCGTTAAATATGGTATTGAACAAGCATTTTTATATAAATCAATTCAAGTGGGAAATCCTTTAATTAATTTTACAATTCCAAAAACAGTTTTTGTAAATTCGCTTTTCTCTTTGAATGACAAGTTAGAAGGTGAGTTTGGAGCAACAACCAAAATTAAAATAGGAAAAGACTTCTCAAGAGAATTCGAATTAATAAAGAAGATACCCCAAAAGACAAAAATCAGATTAGATGTAAATGGTGCTTGGGATTTAGGAACTGCACAGAAGAATTTAGAAATTTTATCGGCAATAAAAAACATAGAGTATATCGAAGATCCTTGCCGAATACTCGAAGATAATATAAAATTAGGTGCAGAGAAACTCGTTAAAATTGCAATCGATCAGGAGTGCCGCAGTAATGATGATATTAAAAAATTAGAAAAAATAGATGAGATCGATTTCTTGATATTAAAACCGGCACTCTCCGGCTCTCTATTTGAACTTTCAGAAATAATAAAAAATAGCCCGAAAAAAATTATAATTACATCCGCTTTTGAAAGTTATATTACACGTCATTCATTAATACTGCTTGCTTCTCTTCTTGAACATAATTATGCACACGGCTTATCAACAGGTACTTTTTTAAGCAATGATACTTGTAAAGAACTGTATCCGTTAATAGATGGAGAAATTCTACTTGATTCAATAATTTACCCAAAAGATTTATCGATAGAAGTAAAATGATTTTATTTCATTCAAATAATGATATGGCAATTATTTCTAATGATAACAATTCATCATATTTAGATATTCTTTATAAGGCAAAATCTATTTCTGATAATTTGTTAAGTGGAATAATAAATGAAAGAATAATTACTTCAAATAACTCCCCTTATGATTTTATAATCTCTCTTTTATCTATCTGGTTTTCTAAAAATACACCTGTAGTCATGAATCCAATCTTTACAACATCACAGAGAAAAGAATTAATAGATGAACTAGATTTTCGATATGCTTTTGATGAAATTATTGATGGATACATCTTAAAACAGAGCGAAATAAATAATCCTTCGGATTATGATTTGAATATTACTTCAACAAAAGATACTGCCTTAATTTTGTTTACTTCAGGATCGACTTCCAAACCTAAATCAGTAGAGTTAATTTTCTCAAACCTTATAAATAATTTCCATTGTATAAATTCACTTGTACCGATTAAGAGTAACGAAAAATTCGGGTTAACACTTCCTTTTTATCATATAGGTGGATTTCAGATAATATTTCGAGCATTTTTTTCGGGTAATGCAATTGTAATCCCGGATTCATTGAAATCAAATGATATTTTTACCTCTACTCAATTACATTCGGTAAATTATATCTCGATAGTTTCTAAAACTTTATTCGATTTGATAGAATCCGAATATCAATTTCATCAAAGACTCAAAGCGATCTTTCTCGGCGGTGGATTTTCTAATAATCCATTTGTAATAAAAGCAATTGAAAGAGGGATGAAGATTTATAAAGTCTATGGATCTACTGAAACTACATCAATGATTACCGGATTCGAGTGCAATAAATTTTTAGATAAGATTGATTCTTCCGGAAAACCACTATTTGATGTGCAAATTCAAATTGATAAAGATGGGCATATCTTACTTAAATCTGGTTCTGTAATGAAAGGATATATTAATTATCCAAATGCATATAAAGAAACGGGTTGGTTTAATTCATTCGATTTTGGTCATTTAGATAGCGATGGTTTCCTGTTTATCGATTCGAGAAGAGAAGATATGATTGTTTCGGGAGGTGAAAATATTAATCTTAATGAAATTAATAATCTTATCAGTAATCATCCATCAATAATTTCTGCATTCTCATTTGGAAAAGAAGATGAAAAATGGGGTCAGATTCTTTATTCCGCTGTTTTACTTAAAAAGGGAATAAGTTTAACAGAAGAAGAATTAAAAAACTTTCTAAAAAAACAAACAGTATCATATAAAATTCCAAAAAGAATTTTCTTTTTAGATAAATTTCCACTTACTGAATTGGGGAAAATAAAACGAGAAGAATTATTAAAAACTATAGATTCTTATTTGCAATAAGATGTTTATTTAATTCTTCGGGAATTGAAGTCTTCTCGAATTTTTCTTTTTTTACGCATACATGAACAGTTTTCGCCTTGGCAAGTATTGCATTATCTTTGTAAAAGCTATATGTGAGCTCGAATGAAGAATCTTTTAATTGAGTTACTGACATATTAACTGTTAATTCATCCCCTACTTTGATAGGTTTAATATAGGTGGCTTCAGCATTAATAATTGGCAATAGATATTCATTATCTTTGAAATAATCACGTTCGGTTTTAAGGCTATTCATAAAGTCTTCATAAACTAAATGTGAGTACTTAAATAAGCTGGCGAAGAAAATTATTCCTGCCGGATCGCAATCAAAAAAATAGATTTTTATTTTACTTGAAAACATATTAATAAAGTCGTTTCTTTAGGGAATTAATCATTTA
>JBAYVI010000046.1:0-20520 GCA_041674625.1 Melioribacteraceae bacterium
ACCAATATAATCCCCTTTTTCCATTGAGGAAATAGTTTTAGAATAAAGAGTATTTCCGGAAGCAGAAATAAAACCTATATCCCCCTTTTTAGTACTTATAGAATCAATATCATGATATATCATAGCAACATCACCAAAATCTTTTCCAGATTCTAATTCTTTTAGTGCCGCTTCAATTTTAAAAAGGTCTTTTGAATATATCTCACTTATTCTATACTGCATCGGTTTTTCAAAAGTATGATTCGTTTTATTAAAAAAATTTAATGCCTCTTCCTTAGTAACATTTTCTGTTTTATAAAGTTGAGACATATATCGTTGAGATAAATAAAAAGATTTCCATGAAGCAATATCATTTTTAATTTCTGGCAATTCTAAATATCCTCTTTTTACAGCTTCTCTTTCTAATAATTTATTTTGAATATAATTTTGGACTATATAATTTAGTTTTCCTCTAATTGAAGAAATATCTGTTTTATAAACGTCATAATTCTCCATCATCAAGAAATAGATAAAGGATTCGAGGTTTTCCGGATTTGTAGAAAATTTTATAAAATCACTTTTCAATTCATCTTTTGAGAATGCACTTATTATTTCAAAAAAATCTTTTTCCAAAAGAAATTTTCTTTCATCTTCTTTACCTAATTTACTCTCATTTTTTTTAGAGTATTGATCTTTGATTTTATCGGCAAGAGAGACAAATATTTTTGTATCAACATTTACTACAATATCTCTAAAAAACTTTTTATAAAATTCTTGGTATAAAGAATCTTCTTTTCTGGTCTGGATTACAGATCGGATAGATGATTTTTCTGTATCATTTAAATCACTATTAATTGTCTTATCATAAAGCTTACAAATGTAATAACCTTCTTTTAGTTTTATTGGTTTTGTAAATTCACCAATCCCCAATTTATATATTTCATTTTCGATATCAGGATGCATCTTACCAAAAGTGACTTCGGCTGGTGAAAGTTGTTCGTTGGTTTCATCTCGTAATGAAAGAAGTGAATCGAATGAAGCACTGCATTTTAAGATTTTATATAATGAATCTATCTCAGTTTCGGAAGTAGAAAATAAAAATTTTATTTTCAATTTCTGGGATATTCTGTTTTTTCCCTCTTCCCATTCCAGTTTAGTAATTATTACATTTTCTTTTATTTCTTTATTATAAAGTGCATCGCGCAGATAGATATTTTTGATGTAGTCTTCAATTGCCCTAAACTCTTTTAATGTGTCTATTTTATTTTTAATAGCTTCATTTGCAATTAATTTTTCAGCTATTAGAGTTAGTAGAAAATCCTTTTTCATATCAGGATTTGAAATATCTTTTTGTTTGTCTGCATGAGGTGTTAATTCGTATCTCTTTAAAAATTCTTGTGTGGTAATTTTAATATCTCCTACTTCAGCTAAAACTTTGCTATCCTGTGCAAAAGATTTAAATGAAAAAAGAACCGATACTAATACAACAAAAACTACTTTTTGCATAAATTCCCTAAAAAATGATTTTCAAATATAAAACTAAGATAGATAGATAACATATTTAAAATAAAAAAGGGATGCCAAAATTGACATCCCTTTTTTAATGTTTAAAGTGACTTACTTCATAAGCATCATCTTTTTAACTGAATTAAACAATTTGCCATCAGTAATTGATTTAGCATTAATTGAATAAAGATAAATACCTGAAGGCAGATTATGAGCATTCCATCGAACAGAATGTGTTCCTGCCGGCAAAGTACCATTCTCTAATTCTGCAATCTTTTCTCCAATTAAATTAAAAATACTTATATGTACTTCACTATCTGAAGGTAATCCAAAACGAATTGAAGTACTCGGATTAAATGGATTAGGATAATTTTGCTCAATTACAAAATCAGTTGGAATTTCATCAATTTCTTCAACGGCAGTCATAATTATCTTAATCTCAAATTCATTACTTACTACCGAAGAAACATCTCCATTTACAGCTTTGATTCTATATGTAAATGTTTCATTAGCATTAGGTACATTATCAATATAAGTAACTATATCTTTTTCCAAAGTAACTAATTCTTTGAAAGTTGGATCGGCAATAGATTTTCTTTCAATCTTATATTTAAGTTCCTTCTTAGAATTATCTTCCCAAGTTAGAGTAACCTTATAACCATTTTCAGATCCGGTTAGATCAGAGGGAGAAAGTAATCCGGTTTTAACTTCAGAGTATGCTGTAAAAGAAGAATTACCTTCTGCATTATAAGCAAAAACCCTATAAGTATAGGAAGTAATTTCGTCTGCTTTTTCATCCGTAAAAGTAACCATATTTACATCCACAGAGTCAATAGTTTCGAATGTAGTAGCAGTAGAAACTTTTCTTTGAATAATAAAGCCTGATTCAATCTTTGAATTATCTTTCCATGTAAGAGTTACTTTATTATTTTCGCCAAGTTTAGTGCCAAAGTCAGAAGGAGCAATTACAACTGCTACTGGTGCGGCAGCTATTGTTGAAACTGAAACACCTTCGTCATTAAATCCAGAAACTCTATATTGATATTTAGCACCTTCTTTTGTGGTTTTATCGATATACTGTGTACTATTTGCAGGTATTGTATCAATTGGAACAAAAACTCCTACAGCTACCGAATTAAAGAAGTTATTTTTGATAGAAGGGCTTCCTACTCCACCATCTTCATACCGTTCAACAATAAAGCCATCTTCATTATTAGAATTATCTTCCCATTCAACCTTTAGATCACCTTCTTCATCCGGAGTTACTTGAAGATTAGTAGGAGGAATTATATTCTTAGTTGGCATTAAAACAACTGCTAATTTATATGGAGAATTGATAGTTCCTTTAACTGCCTTTATTCTATATTCATAAAGGGTATTTTCCATTAAACCAGCGTCAATATAAGAAACTATATCTGCACTTAATGTAGCAATAACTGCAAATGTTGAACCCATTTCTGATTTTCTTCTTTCTAAAACAAATCCGGTTTCATTATTAGAATTATCGCCCCACTCTACTAAAACAGAATCTACTGAAGTAGCAGTTGCTGTTATAGGATTTGGCGCTAATACAGTATCGATAGTTGTAAATTTGAATGTGCTTGAGAAATTACTTTGTCCACCAATATTGTATGCTTTAACTCTCCAGAAATATGCCTTATTATATTCGAGAGCAGTAATTCCATAATTAGTTATAGCTATGTTTTGTTCTGATTTTAATAATGGTTGGAAATTCTCATTATCTGCAAATTCAATAGTATAATATGATGCTCTTGGAGCTGCATTCCACATTAAGTTAATATTTCGTGAAACATTTGTAGAATTATTTCCAGGTGTTGCTAAATTTGGTGCTTCTGGTGCTGCAATAATGGTTGTGAACCTTCTAAATACAGACCAAGCACTATTTGCTGTACCATCTGCACCTCTTGCTCTCCAGAAATAGGTAACATCATTTTCTAAACCTTCAACTTGGGAGAATAAATTAGTTATTCCTGTAAGCGATCTATCAACAGTAGCGAATGTCGAGTCTTTTGAAATCTGAAGATGATAAGAAGTAGCACCAACTGATTTTTCCCATTGGAACAAAATACTAATTGGTTGGAAATTAGCTCTATCATTAGGCGTTTTAAGAACCGGAGGAAGTATATCTACAACTAAAATATTAGCACTAAATCCACTGAATGTTGCTCCTTTCACTTCCACAACATGGTTTGTTCCAACCGCCATAGTAACTGTAATTGTAGTTGTTACTTTACCGGCTGCATCAGTTGTATCAGCAGTTGGATTAACAACACCGCCATTATCTGTTAGGAATGAAACTACCTGACCCACAAGTGCAATTGGATTATCATTCTTATCAGCTATTTGCCCTGTGATTAATGTAGTACCTCCTTTTATAACCGAATAACTATCTGCCTTTACTAAATATTTTGTAGGTGGTCCTGCCTTAGTTGTAACTTTTGCAGAGCTACCTTTTAATGCGGGAGCGGAATCATCTGTTGCAGTTATAATATGTTCGGTAAGTGCTTTAGTATTTGTTAAAAATGATGTTGTAGCAATACCATTCATATCAGTTACATCTGCCCCACCTCCTAATTCTATCTGAGGAGGAGATACAACACCACCAAATGTGCCACCATTTGTACTCGTCCATGTAATTGATTTACCAGCTATTTTAACTGAGTTATCATATTTGTCTGCCAATTGAGCATTTACTGTTATTCTTTCACCTGCAACAGGATTTAAGTCCGTTGGGGTAACAATATACTTTGAAGCATCATCTGGCACAACAATGATATTTCCTCTTTTTCCTGTAAGAGCGGTTGGTGTAGTGTTATCTGTTGCTATTACTTCATGAGTAGTTCCGGAAACCTGTGCGACATTAAACACAACTGTAGCCTTTCCTGTAACGTCTGTATTTGTTGTAACTGAAGCAAAGCTTCCACCAGTTACACCTGTTCCACCTGTTTTACTCCATGTAACTATTTTACCGGATGTTGGTACATTGTTTGCAAATTGATCTTTCAATTGTGCAGTTACTGTTATAGGCTTGCCTGCTTTTGGCAATGTATCTGTAACAGTTACTTGATAATTAATAGGGATATCCGATTTAACTGTAATTTCAGGACTTGAACCTGTTATCGCAGGTGAAGTTGAAGGAACAGTTGCGGTTGCTACATGTTTAGTACCGGCAACTTTTACAACTAAAAAGTTAGTTGTAACTTTTCCTGTTGCATCAGTCAAGAATTTTGCAGGTGTTAATTCTGCCATACCAGCAGGTAAATCAAATACGCCACCATTTGTAGAAGTGAATGAAACTTCTCTTCCGATTTCAGGTGCATTATTGTTATACTGATCTTTTAATTGAGCTGTAACAGCTACTTTTGTATTTGCAATAGGATCAGTTTTATCAAGAGTAACTGCAAACTTAGAAGCTGCTGCTGCTTTGATAGTCATCTCTTCGCTTTCACCAACTAAAGCTGTTGGAGTAGTATTATCAGTAGCTTTAACTTTATGTTTATTGCCCGAAATGGTACCAACAGTAAACAAAACAACTGCTTTTCCATCAGCATCAGTTATTGTTTTTGCTTGAGCAAAAGTCCCTCCACCCGTTGAAGACCAAGTTACTTCTTTACCGGCAGTGGAATGAGGATTATTACCTTCATCTACCAATTGAGCTGTAACAGTTACTTGTGAACCTGCAGCCGGATTATTTGTACTTAATGTTACTAAATATTTTGCCGGAGGACCTGAAACAGTTTTAATTTTTGGACTAACTCCGGTTAATGGAGGTGTAGAATTGTCTGTTGCTGTTATCATATGTTCAGTATTTGGAACATTCTTAGTAGTAAATACTACCGTAGCTTTTCCGTTAGCATTTGTAGTGGATGTTGGAGATGAAAATGTTCCATCATTTGTACTCGACCAAGTAATGGTTTTTCCATTTAATGCTACTGCATTTTTAAAAGCATCAACTGCCTGAGCGGTTATCTTAACCGTATCCCCATTTACAGGACCATATTTTGTGGCAGTTACATCATAAGATATAGCTGCCCCCGATTTAGTTACTATATTTGGCGAAGTACCCGTTAACAATGCTATGTCGGTTGCTTTAACATTTTGTGTTACTCCGGATTTTTCATCAACTGTAAAAGTAACAGATGCTTTTCCATTTGCATCAGTATTACTTGTGGCAGCACTAAAAGTACCTTTCGTTCCACCTAAATAACTCCAAGTTACTGTTTTTGCAGTTGGTGTTGCAATTAAATTTCCATATAAGTCGGTTAATTGTGCGTCAATACTAATGTTTGAGCCTACGGTTGGATTAGCATCCGAAGATGTTACCATATATTTATTCGGATCATTAACTAAAACGGTTATATTTCCACTGGTTCCGGTATTTGCAGGAGTTGAATTATCAGTTCCTGTAACAGTATGAACGACACCGGAAGTTTGAGCTAAAGTGAAATCGACAGTTGCAATACCACTTGCATTTGTTGTAGATGTAGCTGAAGCGAATTTACCACCTGTATCACCTGCTACCCCACCTGTTTTAGTCCATGTAATTATTTTACCTGAAGTAGTTACATTGTTATTAAATGCATCTTGAAGCTGAGCTGATACTGTAACATTAGTACCGGCTTTGGCAGTTGCTAAATTAGATGTAACATTTAATTTTGCAATTGCTCCGGGTATTACTGTTACTTCCGGGCTCTCCCCAGTTATTACTGGAGTCGTAGCAGAAACTGTAAATTTATGCTTTGTACCGGAAGTTTGACTTACCGTGAAACCAATTACCGATTTACCATCAGCATCAGTTTTATAGCTTGGAATCATTGGATTACCACTCGAAGGATTAGCAAGTGTAGCTCCATTTGTAGCAGTCCATGTAACAGCTCTATCAGCTTCAGTTACATTATTACTATACTGATCTTGCAATTGACCAGTAACCTGAAGATTTGATCCCGCAGCGGGATCAGTCTTTGCAACAGTTACATTAAATTTTGAGGCTGCCCCAGCCTTTACGATTATATTATCGCTCGTTTTATTAATGGATCCAGAAGTTGCTTTGATTGTATGCGTCACTCCCGCTTTAGTAGCAACTGTTAAATCAACAGTTGCCTTTCCTGTTACATCAGTATTAGTAGTTGCAGCGCTTAAATTCGCATTAGAACCAGCTAATGAAGTAGTTGTTGTCCAAGCAACAGGTGTACCTGCTACAGCAAATGGTCTATCATATTGATCTTGAAGTTGTGCTGAAATAGTCTGTAATGCACCAGCAGCCGGATTAAGATCAGGAACAGTTAGTCCAATTTTTGTTACTGCAAGATCTGGAAGGTTATAAGTTACCTCCCAATCAAAAGTCATATTATTTTCTAGATTGAGATTAAAATTACCCATATTCTGACCATCTGTAAGAATTAAAGTATTTTTACCGGATAACGGTATATCAATGAACACCACATTAAATACAACATATTTTAAATGAACAGAAACATTATTCGGAATATCGTATTCTATTTCAATATTAGTAGTTCCCGCTACAAAATCCCCCGGTTGGAATGTTAATTTGTGAAGCTTAGGAGATGCGCCGGTTTTAAGAGTTTCAATGCCGGCTCTTATATCAACTAATGATGCATCAGAACCCCCGACTTTGAATCTGACATCCATAACACCGGCAGGTGGAGCCGGTGGCAGTGAAGTTTCTCCAAGCTTGTCTAATGCATCTACTGCATCTGTAGCTCTTGAATCAATTCCAAATGCCAAATTAAAAGTCTTAGCTGCATCGCTATTTGATTTAACTGTGATTGGAATTTTTAATAGCGGGCTATTGCCCGTAAAATCGAAGGTTTGTGCGAGAAGAGAATTGCTTGTTATAATAACAAACAATAGAAAAAGGATTTTCTTCCACATAATAAGCGCCCCTTATTTTTATGATGAAAATATTTTTACAGCCACGTGTTTTGTATGTCTGTAATTTAATTACTAAATAAGACTTTATCAACTTATTTATTTCAAATAAACCATTTTGTTAGATTTTGAGAATCTTCCAGAACTAATTTTATATAAATAAATTCCGCTTGGTAAATGAGCTGCATTCCATTCGATACTATTCATTCCGATATTAAAATCATTTTTATTAAGATTATAAACTCTCTCGCCGATTAAATTAAATATTTCAATTCTCGCTTCTCCTCCGTTCGGTAATGAGAAAGAGATCTTTGTTGTACCATTAAACGGGTTGGGATAGTTCTGGAACAAAACAAAATCATTTTTTATCTCAATATTTCTCATTAATAGATTATCAATTGTCTCTTCAATTGTAATCACATCATTAGGCGTAATAAAATATGATTTGTCATTTACAATTAACTCGAAGGACCCTTTACTGCTTTTAATTTTTATAGGATATTTTTCAGAAATAATCCTAACATTATGAAAACTATTATTTGCATTTTCTACATAACAATTATTATTAAATCTAATATCCAATTTACTATCAGGGGATAATGGTGGTAATTCAAATCGTTCAATATCATCATCATTTATTAAATGCAATGTCGAGCTAATACCGTTTGTATTGGAAATTACGAGTGTATAATTGAAGTCCTCTATTTCATACCATTTAGTAAGGGGAGAGCCGCTAACATTATTGAAATCAATAAATCCATTCTGCGAAAACTTAGCCCAATACCCTTTGCCCGGTTCTAAATCGGTAACAATGTTATATGATCCATCATAACCATATATCTTAGAAAAAAGAATATCTGCCGGTAGTGAAGTAACTTGTGTAATATTAATTGCTTGCTCAAATGGACCAATTAAATTCCATCCTTGCTTTACACTAACTTTATTTTCAGCTTTAAACCCATTGTATAAAACTGTTTTTTCTTCAAGAGCTTTATACCAATAACCCATTCCCATTGCCAGTGAATTTGCATTTGTATAACCGTCATCGAACTGCCAAATTTTAGCACTTGGATCACTCAATAAATTCGTAATATTTTTTTCTATCGTATTTATTGGGAGTGAAATGATATTCCATCCCTGCTTTATTGTACTATTTATTGTTAAAGCTTGCGGGATTTCAAAATCTGCTTTGGCGATATAGGAATTGAAACTGATATTGCTTAGTTGAATCGGATAATTTTCTTTCGAATATGTTGATGATGAAGGGGTGCTATTCGGATTAAATTGAGTATTGATAGAAGTACCTGGAAAGGGGTCTCCACTATTTCCTCTATTTATTTTTTTTTCTAATTCCCAAAGTCCATCTGCTTGTTCAAGTGCTACAAGGAAATGTAATGTTGAATCTTTTGTAGGATACCATTCCTTATCATTTTGTGTCTGAATATTCTCATCGATATGATATATCATTAGACCACTTGATGGTAAATATCGATCGAAACTATATGGTGATTTGTTTTCCAATAGAAAATATTCTTTACTATTCGACATAGAATTAATTCTAAAAAACTGATTACTATTATTTGCGGAGTTTAATATTTCTTTTTGGAGAATTGTTTGTGATATTGTAGTGATAGTTCCAAAGCCCATTTTCAGACGGGACCAGGCATCAGGAAATGCCGGGAAAGAACCATTAATACCGTTCCAACTGCCATAAGACATTAGACTCCAATAACCCATTCCATAAGATGTATTATCTCTATCATAAAGGTCAGGTAAACCAAAAGCCGAGTGCCCTAATTCATGTGCATAAACACCAATCGTCATATCGCCCGCATTTTCCCAATATTCGGGCATCATAGCATATCTATAAACATTAACTCCATCTACCGGTATCGGGGTATAAGTGCTCCAAGCGTGAGACCATATGTCAGCATTTGATCCGGAATATTCCGCTCCAGTACCTACATGTACAACAAATAATCCATCAACATATCCATCACCATCGTTATCATAATCACTAAAATCTATAAATTCATTAGCCAAAGAAACTGCTTCTTCAACTATACCTTGAGCATTCTTCGGATAATCTCCAGATAGTCCATGGTCATTGTTAACATAATAATCATAATTATGACTTACCATCACCCAAGCACAGTTATTATGTGATATTAAATCTAAATTATTGTAGGATGTTTTTTTGTAGAAATCCCAAAGCGTTCCGGAAGTTTTATTAAATAAAAGAGCATCAAAAAAATCTGAAGAGACTAATTCACCTTTATCAGGGAAACTAACTAATAGAACAATAATTTTATAATTACCTGTCGGCGTAAGGTCTGGTCCAAATTTACGATCACCCATTGACCAAGGTGAATCAATTCCTCTTTTCTCATATTCTTGTTTCGCTTCTAAAAAAGAATTGACAAATTTTGCTTTTAGAGGATTTTCTAATAATCTTGGATGTGGGGGCATTTGAGCTAAAGTAACTGAAGAAAGAATCAATACAAAGACGAAATATCTTATGAGTGCGCCCATAGATCTTCTTAACTTAAATAAGTTTTTTAATGCTGCCCTGTCAGGGGTCGAACCTGAAGTCTCCTGATCCAGAGTCAGGCGTGTTGCCAATTACACTACAGGGCAATTATATCGTCTCAAAAGATAACAAAGTTACCCCGTTTTTTCCAAACAGAGTAACAATATTTATTAATTATTTTACTATAAACCGATCACTTGTATCAGAAGCACCAACAATAGTTGGATCTAATCCCAAATATCCATCTATTCTTATCCTTCCCATTTCAGTCTGTTGTGATGGAGTCCATTTATAGATATGTTGTATATCTGCCGGAGTAGATAACTCGGCAACGAAATTCCAAGTAGTGCCATTATCTAATGAACTATAAATTGCAACTTTCACAATGTCTTCTGTAACTACAAACTTAATATCTGTAGAAACATTAACATCAATTTGCTGAAGCTGAACTGGTGTTACTATTTTTACCGAAGGCATTTTTTTTGTTAAATTGAAATAATTATCACTTTCATCTCTCACTGTTGGATCAGAATAATCTGTAATTCTAATTCTTGCTAATGAAGATGGAAGATCAACCGGATTCCAATCATATCTTCCGGTAGATGGATATTTATTATTTATTATTACCCAATTTAGTCCGTTATCAATAGTATATTCAATCTTAACATAATCGACATTTACGCTTGTCCATGTAATTTCATTAAACTCATTATATCCAAAACTCTCACCTCCATTAGGTGCAGTTACACGGATTAATTTTTCTAAATCCTTCTTGTGTATTGAAAAATAGGTATCCGTTTCATCAACAGCTCTTTTTGATGTAGGATCACCTGCAAGGTATTCACTAATTCTCACTTTACATAAATCGGAATTGAAATTGATTTTTGCTGGATCAACTGTCCATCGATAGTATCCATTATTAACCAAATTAGAATCGACATTAACCCAAGTATTCCCTCCATTTACAGAAAGTTCAATACGGATTTTTTCCATATTGTTTGCCTGCCAAGTAATATCATATGGACTACCGACTAACCAATTCTCACCCCCATTTGGAGAGATGACTACTATAGTAGGTTTTTGAGTAACTCTAAATGTGCTTGAGCTTACATCACGAGGTGAACCATCTATTGCATCAGATATTCTCACTCTATATAAATCAGATGCTCTTGTAAACGAAGTAGAATATTTTCCAACTCCTGCCGGAGTACTTTCTACTAAAACAAACCAATCGGATTCTGTAATACCATTTTTCTCAGTAAATTCTATTTTAATATTATCTATACCTTTGGAAGTCCAAATTATATCAATCGCTTCACCGGCAATTAAATTCTCATTTCCATCCGGTGAAATTAAATCAAGTGTGGGTACCTGAGAAACAGTAAAAACACCATTGCTTTCATCTAATGGTTCTGCATCTTCACTATCTGAAACTCTAATTTTGCATTGTGAAGAAAATATATCGGGAATACTCCACTGATATGAACCATTATTTTCAAAATTATTAACTAATTGATTCCAAGTCAATCCGTTATTTAGTGTGTATTCAATTTTAACAAATTTTATTCCCGATGAAGTCCAAGTTATTGCATGAGAAGATCCGCCTTCCCAAGTTTCGCCTCCATCAGGTGATGTAATAGTAATGGCTTGAGTAGTTTGACTTGTTATACTGAAAACATTATCCGAAACATCCCAAGGTTCACTATCCAAGGCATCGTAAACTCTAACCTTACATAATTTTGAGTTTGCAACAGGAATATTTTTCCATTCATAAAATCCCGTACTAGGATATTTATCAACAATAGGAATCCATTCAAACCCATTATTAAGAGTATATGCAATTCTTACATTCTCTATATTTTCCGATTCCCATTCTATCATTTTATCTGAACCGGAAACTAAAACTTCTCCTCCATTTGGAGCTTTAACTTTTATTTTCGGTTCAGGTAATATTTGAAAAACTTTTGGACTTTCTACAACCGGCGAACTATCATCTGCATCTAATAATCGTATTTTTGCTAATGTGGATGGTGTATTAGGAACCGGTTCCCAGAAAAATATACCTGTATTTTTTACAACTTTTCCAACATTATTCCAGCTTATACCATTGTTAGAAGTGTATTGAATTATTAGGGAATCGACACCTATACTATACCATTTAATTTGTTGGTTAGAACCTCCCTCCCAACTTTCACCGCCAATAGGAGAAAGCAATGTAATGCTTTGGCTATTGCTTTTAGTAATACTAAAATTTTGATCAGTTTCATCTGCGGCAGTTCCGGTAATTGTAGCTACTCTTAATTTGCATTGATTTGAGATAGTAGTGGGTATAGGGAACCATGAATAAACACCATTATTAACTAAGCTATCAGCAACTAAATACCAGGACGCTCCATTATCGTAAGAAAATTGAACTCTTACTAATGTTTCCGCATTGGAAGTCCATTTAATTTCTGCGCTGCTCCCTTCAGAAAAAGATTCACCTCCATTAGGAGATGTAATTTTCATGGTTTCAACAATAGCACCTGTTCCGGTAGTACTGCTATCATCTCCCTCATCCAATTTGCATGAAGTAATTACTAAAACCAAAGCAACCATTATTAATAATAATTTACGCATTTATGCCTCGATGTATAACCCTAAAAGTTACGAAAAATAATACTTTTTATAAATCATAAAATTCTTAATTTATAAGGAACTAATAAAAAAAATATGAGATCGATTTTATCCATTTTAATTATGGCATTAAATATACCAATTTTATGCCAAACTCTTGTCTTAGAAAGTGAGATAAGTAACTTCTCTAATGCCACATCATTTTCTATTGGAGCTTTGAAAGATATTTATGTATCCGATGCAGATAATAATGAAATTATTAAATTTGATACTTCAGGGAATATTCTTAAAAAAATCGGTGGATTCGGATGGGGCAGTTCTTCTTTCGATTTGCCTGCCGATATATTTGCATATTCACTAAAGATATATTCAGCCGATAAAAATAATGATCGTATCCAGATTTTCGATAAAGACCTTAATTATATTTCGGAGTTTAGTACAAAGAGCAAGAAAGGTGAAGAATATTCCTTCCGCAGTCCAACTTGTATCACAGTTTCTAATCAGGGAGATTTTATTGTTCTTGATTCCGATAACAATCGAATCCTAAAATTTGATTTGTCCGGTAATTTCAATATGCAGATTGGTGGATTAGATGCAGGGAATTATTCATTAGTTTCTCCGGTTTATTTTTGTTTAGATAATGAAGGCAATTTATATGTTATTGATGGTGATAAGATTATAATATATGATCCTTTTGGTGCAGGTAAAGCGATTATCTCCACGCCAATTAATGCTACAAATATTTCTTATACCGGAGAGTTATTAATAAACGATCACTTTAAAATTTATAAAATAAATACACACGACTACAAAATAACTGAAGTATTGACAATTCCAGTCGCCGAATCTATTATCAAAATCGTAAAGAGTGAGTACTCATATTATTTGCTTACAAATAATTCCTTAGCAAAATATAAAATGCTAAATGAATAAACGGAAATTAGATTGGCTTTTATTCCTCTTTATAGCCATTTGGTATAGTGGGATATATATTTATCTATTTATTTCATTTTTCCCACCATTGGTTTATGCTTTCCCATTTGTGAACCAACTTTATTCACTAGTCTGCCATCAAAATCCTGCAAAGTTAATTACAATTACTTTTGGCAATACTTTAGTATGTGCTCGATGTACAGGTATTTATTCAGGAGTTATTCTTTTATCTTTTATCTCTTTATTTAACAATTTGATTGAAATTAAATCTAAAAAACCTTTTTATCTATCAGTTTTTGTTTTATTTATTGATGTATTAATGACAACATTTAAAATTTACGATTATTCAAAACTGATAGCATTTTCCACAGGAATTTTTTTTGGTGGTATAATGTTTTTATATTTCAGGTCAGCATTATATAAATTGTTCATAACAACGGAAAAGAATTGAAGAAATACTTACCATCGATAGTATCAGGATTTGGAGCAGGAGTCTTACAAATTGTACCAATATTAAAGGGATTAGCGTGTTGCTTAATTGTACCTATAGCTTCTTATGCCGCCGTTCTTCTTCATAAAAAAGCTAATAACAAAACAAAAGTAGATTATAAAACCGGATTAGTTATAGGATTATTAACAGGAATTTTTGCAGCTGTATTTGGCTCTTTCTTTGAAATTGCTATAACATTTATAACAAAACAAAATGATGTTACCGGTTCTTTTACACAAATTCAACAAATGCTTTCAACTCTTCCGATTACTCCGGCATTAAGACAGGAAGTATTGGATATGATAGCTGGAGTTAATAACGATATTGCGATGTATGGGTTTTCTACTCTTTATACGATATCAATTATTATGAATAACTTTATCGTTAATACAATTTTTGGAACGGTAGGCGGATTAGTTTCAGTGAAAATTATAGACGCTAAAGAAAATAGGAATATGGAATAAAATGGTTACAGCACTAATTTTCTTTGCTCATATTATGTTTATAATTGTGATCTTTACAAAAAAATGGCAGGACGAATCGGTTGCAAGTGGATTGACAAATGCCGCCTTGATAGTAGTATTATTTGCTGTTGGATGGTCTATTTCGACATCATTAATAAAACTTATTTTAGAACCAAAGGGTTTAGGGATGCATTATGATTCAGATGCAATTGCTTTGACTTTACTTTCAATTGCAGAATTATTTTTCTATAAGATGTATTACAAAGAAAAGCCAAAAACTATTGAAGACGGAATGGGAAAGTAATTACAACTGATTGTTCGATTTGTTTAGCATTATTTGGTAACGGTTCAAATCTCCATTGACGGAGCGAATTGATAGCCGCGGATTCTAATCTTGCATCTGCTTTAATCAAAGGCATAATCCTGCCGATAGAACCATCAGGCAAAATAGAAAACTTTATTCTTACATCTATTTCTTTTGCAACACCTTCGGGGTAAGTTGGTAGAGTATAACTATAAATTCTTCTTATTCCTTTACCGCCAAAATCTATTTCAAAACCCAGACTACCCGCCCCAGTGCCATCAATACCCTGTCCTGCTTGATTTACAAAGTCTTCTAAATTTTTTTCATCATTCGTTTTTTTATCTTTTTTATCTGTCTTCTTCTCTTTAGCAAGACTTATATTATCATTGTCGGTGTTCTTTGCTTCGGGAAGTTTAACATCTTTCTCTTCCTTTTTTGTTTCTAATTCTTGTTTCCTTTCAGGGTTCGATTCTAAATTATTCATTACTTGCCCGGCACCACCTCCGAATCCACTCCCAAATCCGACAGTTACATACTCCTCTTCTGATTCACCTGGATTAACAGTTATGAAATAAAAGATCAATGTAATTATCAAATGTATAATTATCGAAATAAAGTATGAATTTCTTTGTGATTTCTCAGAGCTCATTAGTATGATTCTTTTTCGGTTTCTATAGTGAATTTATCTATACCAATACCTTTTGCTACATCTATAATTTTTATTACAAACTCAATATTCACAGTTTTATCGGCTCTAATTATTAAATTTTGTTCAGTAGTACTCTTCATCTGCATTTCTAATTTTCCCGGTAGAGTTATTATATTCACTTCCTCAGTGCCAAGATATATTTTTTGAGCATCTGTTACACTTACAATTAATTTTGAAGGAGCGGATTGTTCATTATTCTTAGCCCCCGGTAGTTTTACTTTCACTCCCGTCTGTATTACAAATTGGGAAGTAAGCAAAAAGAAAATTAATAGAAGCATTACAATATCAGTTAATGAAGAAAAACTGAACATGCTCAATGGTTTATTTGATGTTTGAAATTTCATTTCATCACCTATAAATCAATTTCAAGTTCTTCATCATCAACTTGCACATCTTTATGAGAATCGTCAAGAACATCTAAAAAATCATTTGTTATTACTTCAATTTCGGAGACCAATTTGCTTATCTTTGTTAGAAAATAATTGTAGAACATTAAAGCTGCAATACCAACCGCAAGACCATAGGCAGTAGTTAAAAGAGCTTCCCAAATACCTCCAGCTAAATCACTTGGACTTGCAGCCCCGGCCAAAGATTCTATTTTCATAAATGCCGAAATCATTCCGGTTACAGTTCCAAGAAAACCTAACATCGGTGCAACACCGGCAACAGAAGCTAATATTGTCAACCCTTTTTCGAGTTTATTAACTTCCTGTTGACCCGCACTTTCAATTGCTTCTCTTACTCTTTGATGCCCGTATTTATATTTTTTAAGACCCCTTCGAATAATATTTGAAGCAGGTGATTTCTCCTCTAAGCAGTAGCTTATAGCTCCTTGAATATCTTTTTTCTTCAACATTCCTCTAATCCTAACAAGAAAAGCAGGAACGTTCACTTTTGATTTTCTAATAACAATGAAGCGGTCTATAATAATAGCGACCCCAATAATTGAACTAATCAAGATGGGATACATCACCCATCCGCCTTTAACAAACATTTCGATTAAGTTCATACTTCTCCTAATTTTTTATTTCTGTTTAGATAAAAATGTTTTTGCTTCGTTTATTGATTTAAAATTGCCAACTCTAACTCGATACCAATTACCCCCTTTTTCAGGGAGATATGCTTCCACTATAAAAGCAGATAATCCTTCTCTTTTTAATCTGGTAACTTCATCAATTGCTTTCGATCTATTTCGCCAAGATGAGACTTGAACATTATAATTATTACCATCATAGAAAATAAGATTAGCAACTTTTTTATCAATTGGAGTTTTGCTATCATTTATTCCCTTTTGATTGGTACTTTTTTCAGAAGATTTCTGTGAAACCACTGGTTTCTTATCAGAAACCTTCTGCGATGTAACCGATTTCCCTTGCGAAGTTTTTTGATCTGAACCTATTTTTTCTTTTGCTACTTTTCCCTCTAAAGGATCATTTTTAATATTTGTACTTCTTTTCGGAATTGCTGCGGTATCGATTTTAATTTCCACCGGGTCATCTATTTTCTGTGCAGCTTTAAAATCAGGATTACTTGATCCTTTCATAAAAAAGAAATAATAACCACCTGCAGCAATTACTAATAATATTACTGCCAAACCAATTAGTGTTATAACTTTATTGTTCCCAAAAGGTTCCTTTCTTATTGGTTCATTAAATATTTTCTCTTCAGTTTCTTTTTTATTTTCAAATGTTGAATTGATTTCTCTATTATGACTTAATTTGGGAGAAACTTCCTCGTTTTCATCTTCAATTTTATAATCATCACCTTCTTCTGAATAAGGTTCTTCATCAAACTCATAATTCTTTTTAATTTTATCAATATCACTTTCGCTCTGTTGAATTGTCTTAGCTAATTTCTCAAAAAGGTCTTCCTTTTTAGGCTTAAGAATATCATCATTCTTATCAATAAATTTGTCCTCATCATCATTAACAATATCAATTTCTTCGTTATGACCCAAAAAATCATTTTCTAAATCTTGCTGATATTCTAAAGAAATTTCTTTTTTTAATTCATCACCCCAGTCCCACGCAATATTTTCTTCTTTATCTTTTTCATCAAGTTCAGTTGGCTGCGGAGGAGAATAATTTCCATCTTCATCTCGTTCTGAAAGCATACTCTTAAGGATTTGATCAAATTCATTTTCATTTTCTGTTGAGGAATCGTCTTCCTCTACTTTTATCATTGAAGCAGGATTTGAAATTTCAGAATAGTCATTTAATAAATTAATCAGATCTCTATCTGAATTCCTTGAATCATTTTCATTTTCGTTATTATCATCCTCAAGAGTGTAATTAAGGAATGCAGAACTTTCACCTCTATGTAAATCATTACCCTTTACATCTTTAATTACTGCTTTTGATAAGTATTCACTAATTCTTTCATTAAGTGATTTCTTAAGAATTGTAAGAGAAGTATCTAATTCCCCACCCCATTCATCATCTTTTTTTAAAGGAATTAAGGGCTTACCTACTCCGAGACTAAAAGCAGTATCTTCATCTATTTCATTTTTTGGTTTTAGATTTTTAATTTCAAACGTAAGTTTAATCGGTTTTTCTGATATATTATCAACAAATACAATAGAATTGTTCTTGTTTTCCATTTTAGAGAACTTGCCAAAATTCTTAATTTCCAAAGATTGGTTTTGAGATATGCTCCCGGCAATTTTTTCTATTAGTAGGTCTCCCGCAAGATAACGTTCCGAAAAAGAGACCCCTAAAAATTCTACTATTTTATTATAAAATTCAGCTTTTGTCATTTATTACCAACGTACAATCAAATTTAGTGAAACTCCGAGTGGCTGTTCTAAATAATTCTCCCAATAATAATTATTATTATCAAATAAATTATTAATATTTGCAGTTAATTGAATACTCTCAATCATATAATAATTAAGTTGAACGCCAAAATTATGAAAATCTTTTATTCTTATTAAATTAAATTCTTCTGAATAATAATCTGAGAGTAAATTATAATTAATTCCGGCTGAAAATACTTTTGAGAATTGATAATCGTATTTCAATATTCCTTTTATTTTTGGAGTATATGGAAGGTAAAACCCATTTTCATCTGTAATTTTATTTATTCTGAGATCAGCCGATAAAGTACCCATTATTGGAGAATTTATTAAACCCGATAGCTCAAATGATAATTTATCAACAGCATCTTTAGTTCTTATTTCAAATTTCCCGGCACTGATAGAATTTGCAAAATATGGGAAGTTATTATACCGATTATAAGAACTCTTTAGGCTTATATCGATGAAATCTTTCAATTGATACCTAAGACCGGCGGTTAAACTAAATTTATTTTTCCTGAAGATTCCATTAATGCCTAATGGATCAAAGTATCTATTCATTGATAAAAAATCTTTAATAGAAAAGAAATCGGATTTACCCGATAGTTCAGCAAATGCCAAAAATCCATCTGCAAATTCATATCTTGCTAATCCGTAAGGTAAGAATGTTGCTCCATCAAAATCAGAATTTATAGTTAATCCACCCACAATTGAAATTCGAGTGCTTGGATTGAATTTAATTACCGGAGTTAAACTAATATATTTATCTGAATAGTTGCTAAAATCATCATCATATTTTCTAATTTTATAATCTAAGTCTCCGCCAATTTGAAAATCTCCATATCTAAAAAAGATATCACCTTTTCCATTTAGCAAAGTCTCAGAAAGACCAAATTCATTTATTCCGGTATTATCGACAGACAATTGGAAATCAAAATTAATATAATTTTGAAAACGGTTTTTAAATTCAAAAGATATGGAGCCATTGGTAGTCTTTCTTTCAGGATATAAGTTTCCGGCAGAATGGAAAGAATAAGCATTCCTAAAATATTGACCGCCAATATTTATAATGCTACCCGGAAGAAAAGATGATTTCGTATCAAAGAAAATAGTATTATTTATGGCAGCACCCGATTCATCATACTTGCTATAAGGAACATAATCAGTAATCCTGCTTCCCCAAACCTTACCGGTAATTTTGAAATTTTGGATATTCGCTGCTGCAAAAAATTCACCATCAGGAAGTACTACATTCCCACCTCCTAACCGAAGTCTGCCAGAAAAGTAATCTGAAGGAAATTGATATTTATATTTATTACTAAATCCGCTTTCCAAACTAAGCAATGGTACTTCGTCGGACGAAAATTTTGGAATAAAAAATTCATTATTCACAATAGTAATTAGCTCAGCTTTTGATTTAGGAACAGACTGGATATCTACACTTCTTTTTCCAGTAATAACAAAATCGGGTAACTCTATTGTCTGATTTTGTTCATTTTGCGAATAAACTTGACTAAATGATATTGCAAATAATAATATAAAAACTAATTTTTTCATAAGCCTTTAACCTTGAGATTAGCTTCTTTATAATAAGGACCAGAATTATGTTTTATCATAACAGCTTTATACATATCACGAGCTTGTTTCTTATCGTTCAATTTCACATAACAATCACCGAGGAGCAGAAGCGACTTAGTAAACCATTCATCATACGCACCGAAAACCGATCTAACCCTTACTAAAGCTGTGATTGCCTCTTTATAATTATCAGATTTAAATAACGAAAGTCCATAAAGATATTGTGCTTGCGCTCCAATATCATCTAATCTGTTCTCCCCAGCTTCCTTAAATAATAGTCCGGCATTTTCATAATTTTTATTATTCAGTTCAATTATTCCTAATTCTATTTTTGATTTAGATGCAAAAATATTTCCGTCATAATAATTTATTATTTGCGAATAAAGATTATACGCTTCATTTGTTTGACCATTTTTGTTTAGAGTATTACCTTTAATAAACATCAATTCAGGCAATCTGACAGAGTTTGGCTGTGCATTAATAATTTTATCTAATGCATTAATGGCTTCTGAATAATTCTTTTTATTTATATAAATTGAGGAATAATCAATTATCGCTGAAATTGCAATTTCGCTTTTACCAAAATCATTTATTACTTTTTTGAATGCTGAAATTGCATCACTTTCTCTTTTTAGGCTTTGACTGCTCTTTGCAATCCAATAAAAAGCATTTACTACTAATTTGCTTGAGGGGTATCTTGAAATTAG
>JBAYVI010000047.1:0-20507 GCA_041674625.1 Melioribacteraceae bacterium
TAATTGGAATATCGCAAAGACGGCAGAGATTTTGGGAATGCAAAGAAGTAATCTTTATAATAAAATGAAAAAGTACAACATAGAGCGAGATGAGCAATGAGTACAATATTTTCAAAAATAATTGATCGTGAAATTCCGGCAGATATTGTTTACGAGAGCGATAATGTATTAGCATTCAGGGATATCAATCCGCAAGCACCAGTACATATATTAATAATACCAAAGATTGAGATACCTAAAGTAACCGATATTAAAGGTGCGGAGCATTCACAGTTAATGGGTGAAATGATTGATGCCGCAAATAAGATTGCCAAGCAGGAAAACATAGATGAATCGGGCTTTAGATTAGTATTTAATTGTGGCAATGATGCGGGACAGGATGTGTATCATTTGCATTTGCATCTATTGGGCGGCAGAAAACTCACCTGGCCTCCAGGGTGAAAAATTGTTTACTTAATTACTATTAATTGTTTTTTGAGCAATTGCCATAAAGAGATTGTGCATATCAAAAAGAAACTTGAATACATTAATAAAGAAGAGATGATAGTCAAATAAATAAATTTTTCATCTACAAATCGTACTAACCAAATCGAACCGAAAGTTGTTACTATTGATATTAACGGTTCAATTAATAAAAAACCTTTGAGATATTTATTCACCTCACTAAAGAAAAATATCAAACCTAATGAAAAAAATACAAAACCTATTCCAAAAATATGATTATGAGTAGTAATTAAAAGTTCATTTATTGATTTAGGATACTTTTCTTTGAAATCATCTTCATCCGAAATCTCGGTACCATTGATATGTTCTATCGTTTCTACTTTTGAAATATTAGTTGATTGATAAAGGTAAACTAAGCCAACTCCCATACCGATAATTAAAATAATTATATAAGTAATTAAAAATCTTTTTAATAAAGATGGTAATGTTGTTAAGGAATAATTCATAACGAGTTCAATATTTTTGAAATGAGTAAAGTTTTTTTAACACCTTTTGTAATAGAACGGGCAGAGATAGTAGCTCCTGAAATAGATAAAATATCATCTCCCAATTTAATATTATTGCTTACAGATTTATTTATAAACTGATTAAGCCAATTTCTATGACTTACTTCCCCACCGTGGGATTCACGATACTTAATAATTTCAGCATGTAATACTTCATTTCTTAAATCAATAATGGTAAGAAAAGTTATTGGCATCGTTTTACCCAATACGTTATCTAAATAAGCATAAGCAATCAAATTATTTCCCTTATATATTTTCCATTGATAGATATAATCGTTTACAAATTTTTGTTTAATTTCTTTTTCAATTTCGTTGATAAGGGATTTAGATAAAGTAATCCTTTCAAAGATTAGTTCATGATTATTACCAAAGAAATCCGAGATCGATTTCTCGGCTTGTTCTTTAATATTTTCTTGAGGTGAAAGAACTGATAATAATGTATACATCAAAAATAATTTTAACATAAATTCCTTTAGAAATAATAGCCTACACCGAGATTAAAGAGTTTACTATTTTCTGTTTCTATTTCATTAATTCTTGAGCCATAATCGGCTTTGAATACAACATTATCAAGAGGTTTAATCGAGACACCAAACATAAAATAGTTGTAATGATATTTTTGTTCTGAATTACCACCCAAAGTTGTAGAAGATGCTGTATTGTAATCAGTATATCTTATAAATAGGATAATTCTTGTTTCGATATTTAAGAGATCAGCAAAATCATAACCTAAATCGAAATAGAAACCATTAGATTTCTTGAGTGAATACTTTTCGTAGTTTATTTGTCCATATTCAAATATGGCTAATATATTATTATTTTTATAAGAGGCGTGAAATTCGAGCAGATCGATTTTATTAGATGATGTATCACCGGAAGCTTTATTATAGGAGTAAGAAGCTCCTAATATAATACCCGGAATATCGATATAATCTAGGCGAAGATTATAGAGTAAATTTTCAGCATTTGCCATGAATCCTTTTTTTCTACCACTTCTTATTCCGGAACTATGAGAGAATTTTTCATTATTTAATCCTTCCATTATAGTAAGTTTATACTCGAAGCCCTTTAATTTGCCATAGATTGCCATACCATTACCGAACCAGGTAGTTGGTATAATTTTATTATGGTATTCAGGTCGTTCAACACCCATGAAAAGTACCGGCTCGTGGTTTTCATTTATTAATCCGATTGAAGGTAATACAACGCCAAATTGGAATCCAATCCAATCGGAATAATGATAATTTATATAGGCTTGTTCTAATTCTAATTCACCCTGTCCATCTTGAACAAAATTATGTTCAAGCTCCACTTCAGATTTAAAAGACCATTTTTCATTCCAATTATGACTAAAGAATAAAACAAAACGGTGAAAATCTAAAGTTTGTTTTACATCATTCTTAATATTATTTTCGTGATTAAAATGCAATTCACCATAACCGCCAACAGTAGTTTTTGGTTCAATAAAATCATCGTTTTGTGCTATTATACTGCCGATGAATAAAAAAATAAAAAATAGTAGCAATTTGTACTGCATGTTTACTCCATTTGCGAACAATAATAAGTTATAAAGTTGTTACTAAATTATATTCAGAGATAGAGTGTATCAATCCCTATTTAAAGTGAATTTACAGAATTTGTTACTATTTAATAGGGATAGAAAGGGTGAGTTGAATCTGAAGAAGGATTCTAACAAAACCCTATTAGGGCGGGTTGATTTGCTTGTTAGGTGTAAATTGCATGTTTTCTTATATCATTATAATATAATTATGGTAGATGTATGGATAATATTCGTTTCCAGTGGGATTTCAAAAGAAAATATTACATTTTGGTAAAATAAAATGAAAAAAGAATATGATTTTTCGAATTCAATAAAAAATCCTTACACGAAAAAACTTAAAAAACAAATATCAATTCGTATAGAGAATGAAACAGTAGAATCCTTTAAAAACCTAGCTTCAGAAATTGATATTCGCTATCAGAATTTAATGAACATGTATTTAAGAGAATGTGCCAAAAACAATAAGAAACCAAATATTCATTGGCAATAGAATGTGATTAGAGACTGCGATTTATTTTGAGAACAGAAAAATTAATTTTGTAAATTAACTTTTGGTACTCTAAAGAGAGAAAAGAATACAGACAGTTCTAAATGAAAAGCACTTTTGATAATTCTTAATTTATGTTTTAATTTATTTAATCTTTCCCGCTTTGTCAGAGATGTCTTTGCGGTAGTAGATGCCGTCAAAACTAATATAAGATAAGGTGTCATAAGCCATTTGTTTGCACTGTTTTAGGTCATTATCTTTTATAACTGATGTAACACCGAGTACTCTGCCGCCGTTCGTGAGGAGAGTTCCCTCTTTTTCTTTTGTGCCGGCATGGTAGATTATTGATTGGGGGTAGTGAGTGAGGGCGGTTTCGATTCCTTTTATTACTTTTCCTTTTTCATAACCATCGGGATATCCTTCTGAAGCGGCAACTACACATACTGCCGAACCGCCGTTATAAGCCACAGAATTTTGTGATATTTTGCCAACGGCTGTAGAATAAAACAATTCCAATAAATCACCATCTAATAATGGCAACACGACTTGCGTTTCGGGATCGCCGAATCGGCAATTAAATTCAATTACTTTTGTACCTTCTTGGGTGAGGATTAATCCGCAATAAAGGCATCCATTATATTTAGCATCTTTTTTCTTGAGTGCATTTAAGGTGGGTTCGACAATTTTTCGTTTTACTTCTTCTAAAATTTCATCTGTAAGAATCGGAGCAGGAGCATAAGCACCCATTCCGCCAGTATTTTTCCCTGTATCGCCATCCCCTATTCGTTTATGATCTTGAGCGGCGGGAAGAAGAACATATTCATCACCATCAGTAATTATAAAAAGCGATACTTCTTGACCGGTGAGAAATTCTTCAATAACCACTTTCTCGCCTGCCGGTCCGAATATAGAATTATCAAAAAAGTTTCTTACAGTAATAGTAGCCGTTTCTAAATCTTCGGGGATCACAACTCCCTTCCCTGCGGCAATACCATCAGCTTTAATTACAATCGGATATTTCTGTTCGAGTAAATAATTCAATAGGTCTTTCTTCTGATTCAATTGGAATATTTTATACGCAGCGGTAGGGATATTATTTTCTCTCATTAAATCTTTTGCAAACGATTTTTCCCCTTCGATGCGTGCGGCTTCTTTAGATGGTCCGAATACGTAAATACCATTTTCGCGAAGTAAATCTGCAAGTCCATCAACTAACGGCTGCTCAGGTCCAATAACAACAAGATCGATTTTTTCTTTTAAGCAGAATTCCAAAATTCCCGGATAATCAAGAACAGTTAAATCAACATTTTTGCCATATTGCTTCGTACCCGGATTACCTGGAAGTATAAAAAGTTGAGATAATTTTTGGCTTTTGGAAAGTGCGAGTGCAATGGCATGTTCCCTTCCACCCGAACCTATTAAAACTACTTTCATTATACTAACCTTAAATAAAATTGAAACGATTTTACTAATTGTTCAGTCAAAAATTTCCGATCGTGTTTCACTACAAATTCTTCTTTCGGAGTAGGAAGCTGTCCTGCTTTATAATCAGCATTTATTTTTATAAGAGCATTTTTTATTTCATCGATATCATACGGTTTTGTGATATAAGAAGCACCATATTCGGTAAGTGCTGTTTTTGCTGCACCTTCGGGCACACAGCCGAGTATTGGTTTACGAGAACCGATATACTCAAATAATTTTCCGGTAGAAATTGTATCGGAATTCTTGCTTTCGCCAACCATCATCCATAATACATCTGTCGATTTTAATCTTTTTATTACATCAGGATGCTCCATATAACCGAGATCGATAATGTATTGATTAAGTCCGAGCTCTGTAATCAGTTTTTTATTTTCTTTTCTAAGATGACCGATAAATTCGAGTTTAATATTAGATGCAATATCAGGGCGTTCGACCGTTAATTTCTTGAATGCCCGAAGTAAGTATTCGGGAGTAACTGTTTCATAAAATATACCGGCATAAGATAATTTCATTTTTGTCGGATCATTAGGAAGAGCAGTTTCTTTATCGAAATCCTCCTGATCGAATCCGTGTGGAATGATATTAACATCATCGAATGTCAAAAACTTATAAGTAGTAATTAATTTTTCTTTAATTTTTCTATTAATTACAATTGCCTTAGTAGATGCTTTAAGAGCTGTATACTCTAATTTTTTATGTTTGTATTTATGATAAGGAGTCGGGTAAAAAGCAAAATGATTACCAAACCATAGATCACGATAATCGACAAAAAGAGGAATATCAAACTCTTTCTTAAGTTTTGCTGCGTAAGAAAAAGGAGAAAATGGTGGAATTGTTACATAAAGTATATCAAAATGTTCGTTTTTTAGTTTTTCACGAGCGACTTGGTATGCTTTCTTAGCCCATGAGAACTTATTATCGGGAATAAATAATGCCTTACTGATATTCGACATCATTTTCCTAAAAAATTCTTGTGGCATCGTAACAGTACCATATTTACTTCCGAGTACTGAATTAAGATCGAATGCCTCAGTCCTGATAATCTCTACACCTGCTGCTTCTACTTCTTTTAATAGAGCTAAATCGTGTGCATAATAAGCAGTTTTGCCGGTCGTAATTACGGTCGGCTGCCAATTGAATTGATGCATATATTTAACAAATTTAGCAGTTCTTTGAACGCCACTCAAACCCATAGGGGGAAAATAATATGACAATATAAGTACTTTATACATAGTAACCGGATTAATTAGAATTTTTGGAAGATTGGTAATTAGGTGATTCTTCTGTAATAATTACGTCATGCGGATGGCTCTCTTTAAGTCCCGCATTAGAAATTTTCACAAATCGGGCATCCCGCTTCAGAGCTTCTATATTCTTTGCCCCGCAATAGCCCATAGCAGCCCTGAGACCGCCGATAAACTGGTAAATGGTCTCTGACAAAGGTCCTTTATAAGGAACTCTCCCTTCGACCCCTTCAGGAACTAATTTTTTAATATCTGCTTCCATATCTTGGAAATATCGGTCACTGCTCCCTTTTTTCATAGCACCTAGCGAACCCATACCTCTATAAATTTTGAAACTTCTACCTTCATATAAAACTTTTTCGCCTGGAGTTTCTTCCACACCTGCGAGAGTACCACCCATCATAACCGAATCAGCACCTGCTGCGATTGCTTTAGCGATATCGCCTGTCTGTTTTACACCACCATCTGCGATAAGAGGAACGCCTTTTCCTTTAATACCTTCAGCAACTTCAAATACGGCAGAGATTTGAGGAACACCCACGCCTGCGATAATTCGTGTAGTACAGATAGAACCTGCACCGATACCAACTTTTACTGCATCGACACCGACTTTTATTAATTCGAGAGCTGCTTCTTTAGTAACTATATTTCCTGCAATTAACTGCAAATATTTATGTCGTTTCCTCACATCCTTTAGCACTTTAATCACACCTGCAGAATGACCATGAGCCGTATCGACTATTATAACATCAGCTCCTGCTAATACAAGGGCATCAACTCTTTCGATAGTATCTTTAGATACACCCACAGCCGCTCCAACACGTAGTCGACCAAAATCATCCTTACAGGCATTAGGGAATTTCTTCTTCTTTGAAATATCTTTATATGTTATAAGTCCTTTTAGAACACCTTTTTTATCGACTACCGGGAGTTTTTCAATTCGATGGCGATGGAGGATTTTTTCTGCTTCTTCAAGTGTTGTACCGATAGGTGCAGTAATTAAATTTTCTTTAGTCATCATTTGAGAAACAAGATTTTGCCTATTCGGTTCGAAACGCAAATCTCGATTCGTAAGAATACCGATAAGTTTACCTGCTTCATCTACAATCGGAATACCGGATATGTGGTATTTTGACATAAGATTTTCAGCTTCTTCAACTGTTTTATCGCCGAAGATTGTAATCGGGCGGGTAATCATTCCACTTTCGGAACGTTTAACCATATCAACTTCTTCTGCCTGACGGGCAACGCTCATATTCTTATGTATAATACCGATACCGCCTTGTGCTGCCATTGCAATTGCCATTGCTGATTCAGTTACAGTATCCATCGCCGCCGAAATAAACGGGATATTGAGTTTAATTTCAGGTGTAAGATATGTTGAAATATCAGTTTCTCTTGGTAAAACATTAGATTTAGCCGGAATTAATAAAATATCGTCAAATGTAATTCCATCATAAGCAATTTTGAATTTATTCATTTTGTCTCCCTATTATTCAAATGCCGGATAACCGGTGATATTTTCTCCGATTATAAGAGTATGCATTTCGTGAGTACCTTCATAAGTTTTTACAGATTCTAAATTTGCCGAATGGCGCATAACCGGATATTCGTCCAAAATTCCATTTGCGCCAAGAATTTCTCTTGCAATGCGTGCAGCATCCAAAGCCACTTCGCAATTATTCCTTTTTGCCATCGAAATTTGTGTATGTTTTATAGTGCCTTTATCTTTAAGTCGTCCTAATTGAAGAGTCATCAATTGCGATTTAGTAATTTCTGTAAGAATATTAACAAGCTTCAATTGAGTAAGTTGATATCCCGCAATCGGTTTACTGAATTGGACTCGTGACTTTGCATAATTAAGTGCCGAATCATATACAGCCATCATAGAACCGACAACTCCCCAAGCGATACCGTAACGTGCTTGATTTAGGCACATCAAAGGTGATTTTAAGCCACCCGTTTTAGGAAGAAGATTTGCCTCAGGAATAAAAACATCTTGAAAGATTAATTCGGATGTAATTGAGGCACGTAAAGAATGTTTACCTTTCATTTCAGGAGCGGAAAATCCTTTTGTACCTTTTTCTACTAAGAATCCTTTCACTACGCCATCGAGCTTAGCCCAAACAACGGCAATATCAGCGATTGTACCGTTGGTAATCCACATCTTAGCACCATTTATCAAATAACCGCCATCAACTTTTTCGGCTTTCGTAACCATACCACCCGGATTTGAACCGTAATCGGGTTCAGTTAGACCAAAACAGCCAATTTTTTCCCCCGCAGCTAATTTAGGAAGCCAATAATCTTTCTGTTCCTCGCTTCCAAATTCATAAATAGGGTACATCACAAGACCGCTTTGAACGGATACGAAACTTCGAACGCCTGAATCGCCTCTTTCGAGTTCTTGCATTGCGAGACCATAAGCCACATTATTGGCTTCGGCGCATCCATATTTTGAAGGAAGATTAATTCCGAATAGTCCCAACTCAGCCATCTTAGGTACCAACTCATAAGGGAATGACCCCTCTCTATAATTTTTTTCAATTATCGGAATTACTTCTGAATCAACAAATTCGCGAACAGAATTTCTAATTAATATTTCCTCTTCCGAAAGAAGTGATTCTATATCAAAATAATCTAATCCATTAAAGCCGCTCATAAATTCCTAATTTTTTTATCTATTAATTTAGCAAAATTTAATATTCTTCTTCTTGATTTAAATCGAGTTGTGATATTACCTCTTTTATTATTTCCGAAGAATATCCCTTACCTGAAAGGAATGAGAATAATTTTATTTTTAATTTTTGTTTTTCTGTATTTCTCTGTTTTAAAGAATTTAATTTTTTGTTAGCAATTTCTAAAGCATTTTGCGTCATTTCATCGTGATTATCAAAACCACTCATTACACGATTAATTATTTCCCGACTGATACCTTTTTGATATAAACCGGCAATAATTTTATTAATTCCGCTTTTTTTTCTTAGAATCGATTCTTCAATATATCTTTTAGCAAAATCTTCATCATCAATATAGCCCTTATCTTTTAAGTCATTAAGGGTTTCATCGATAACATCTTTATCATAACCTTTGGCGGATAATTTTTTACGTAATTCAAAAAATGAATGGTGCCTTCTACCGAGATAGTTGAAAGCACCATTTCTAACTCTTATTCTGATATCTTGAGCGAGAAGTTTTTCTCGTGCTACATCCTCAAGATTGTCATTAACTCGCAAACCACTTTTAACGACTACTTCATAATCTATTTTTATTTTAGAATTATCCTCAAAAAAGATAATAACGTTATTACCTTTTTTAAGCAGTCGAGATATAATCATCTTTTATTTACTTTTTTTTGATTTCGATGTTGATGTTTCTTCTTTTTCAGCGTCTTTTGCCGGGACCGGAGAATCATCTTTAATCATACCAATAGCAATCATTACGTCTCTTTCGAGATTATTATAGAGAGCTTCATCTTCGAGCATTTTAGTTTTGAGTTGTTCGCGTCCTTGGAAACGGTCTTCACCGACAGTAAGCCAAGCACCAGCTTTCTTAATTACATTGCGGTCGATACCTGTATCGATAATTTCGCCTACACGGCTTATACCTTCATTATATAGAATATCAAATTCTACTTCTATGAATGGAGGTGCAACTTTGCTCTTAACAATTTTTACTTTTGTTCTATTTCCGACAACATTAGTACCATCTTTAATAGCTCCGATTCTTCTGATATCAAGGCGTACACTTGCATAAAATTTAAGTGCATTACCGCCGGTAGTCGTTTCAGGATTGCCGAACATTACACCAATTTTGCTTCTTAATTGATTAGTGAAAATAACAGTGGTTTTAGATTTAGAGATAGCACCAGTTAGTTTTCTAAGTGCTTGCGACATTAAACGTGCCTGTAAAGCCATCTGAGGATCGCCCATTTCGCCTTCTATTTCGGAACGTGGTACGAGTGCGGCAACTGAATCAACAACAATGATATCGAGTGAATTGCTTCTTACTAATGTATCAACAATCTCTAATGCTTGTTCGCCAAAATCGGGCTGAGAGATTAAGAGATTTTGAGTATCTACTTTTAATTTTTTTGCATAGTTTACATCAAGAGCATGCTCTACATCAATGAATGCTGCTAATCCACCAGCTTTTTGAGCTTGAGCAATAATATGGAGACATAATGTAGTTTTACCGGAAGATTCAGGTCCATAGATTTCAACTATTCTACCACGTGGAACTCCACCGATACCGAGAGCAAAATCAAGGGATAATGAGCCTGTCGATATTGATTCGATAGCATTAACAACTCCATCACCAAGCTTCATTATCGTACCTTTGCCATACTGCTTATCGATCGAAACGATTGCGTCTTCTAATATTTTTATTTTTGAATCTTTCTCTGACATAAATGCCTCCGTTTTAAATTAATTTCTTTTTAATATTTTTTATTCGTCATTTTGGATGCCAAGCAAGTGCCTACGAAGCATATCTAAGGCAGATTGTGAGGCTCTATCTTTGTTTAATAAACGGTCATCTCCATGTCGGAATTCTTTTGCAGTACATATTTTATCATCGCATATTCCGACATAAACCAACCCCACCGGTTTGCTTAAAGTACCCCCTGTTGGTCCTAAAATACCTGTTATAGAAAGTCCTATATCAGTACCACTAATTGCTCTTACTCCTTCTGCCATTTGGCGGGCGACTTCAATACTTACTGCACCATATTTCTGAATCATATCTTCATTTACTTTTAATAGTTCAACTTTTGCAGCATTGCTATATGCTACAACACCTCTATCAAAATAATTTGAACTACCTGAGATATTTGTTAATCGACTTGCAATTAATCCGCCTGTACAAGATTCAGCTACTGCAATTCTTAATACTCTTTCAGTTAGAATTTTGCTAACCGTTTGTTCTAAAGTATCATCATTTTTTCCATAAATAAATCTGCCCGCTAATGATCGGATTTTCTGTTCAATTTCTACAAGTTTATTAGTTGCTTGTTCCTCAGTTTCTTCTTTTACAGTAATGCGTAGTCTTACACCGAATTGACTTGGGAGAAAAGCCATCTTACCACCGTTTAATAACGAGGTCATATCTCCAAGTTTTTCAAAAAGATAAGATTCAGGAATACCTGTGGTAAGCAGATTAGTTTTTTTAATTACATAACCCTTATTGTTAATTTTTTCCGATAAACGTGGAATTACAAATTTTTGCATCATTTCTTTCATTTCATAAGGAACACCGGGCATAGCTATAAATGTTTTATTATCTTTTTCAATAAATATTCCGGGGGCGGTACCTTTGTAATTTCTTATCGGTTCACCGATCATAGGCACTAATGCCTGTTCTTCATTAATTTTTGTTACCACTCTGCCGCGGGCATCGAATATCCTTTTTACATCGCTCAATACTAAATCATTCATTACAAGTTCGGTATTAAAATATTTTACTATACAAGCTCGTGTAATATCATCATGAGTAGGACCTAGCCCACCCGTTACAATAATGAGGTCATTATTATTAAAAGCATAATCAAATTCTCTTAGAATTGCTTCTGCATCGTCTTGTATAACGTGAGCTTCGGTGATAATAACACCGAGATCGGAAAGAGTTTCTCCGATAAACGCACTATTGGTATTGATTGTTTGTCCAATTAATATTTCATCACCAATCGTAACTAAATGAGCATTCATAATATCCTATATAAAATGATACAAAATGTTTGTGAGAATCTGCATTATAAGAAAGGAATAGAACCCCGCCATGATATCGTCTGCAAAGATACCAAGTCCACCCTTTAATTTTTCTAATCTATTAACAGGAAACGGTTTAAAAATATCAAATGCCCGCCAGATAAAAAATGCAGGGATTATAAGCCAAAGTGATTTTGGAAGAAAAAGAAGAGTAATCCACATGCCCACAAACTCATCTAATGTAAATTCTTTTGGGTCCTTTCCGTATACTTTTTCAAATTTATTAGCAATCGGAATACCGAAGACAAATGAGATAGAAATAAGCAGAATAAGTAGAGCCGGGTTTTCAAATCCGGGAAGAAGATAAATTGCTAAAGCGGCGAGACTGCCCCAAGTACCGGAAGCTTTTTTAATAAAGCCAGTACTTAGACCAGAGCCGATTAATTTTTCGAGTTTACTCAATTCTACCCTTAAAAAGCTTTTTAATTACAATTATATTTGTAAATATATAAGTTATTCCGGTAAATAGCGTAAATAGAGTAATAAAGAGCATTGAATAAAAAATGAGATTATAATTACTAAGAGTTATTATTAAATCGCTATAATTTGATCTAATCCAATCAACTGAGTTTGCAGCATATAGCAATAAAAGATAATATAGGAAAAACATTTGAAGGAACGTTTTCCACTTTGCACTTTTAGAAGTAACGAAACTTACTTTTTTATAATCTGCATATCCTCTTAATCCGGTAACAGTAATATCTCTAAAAACTATTAATAAAACCATCCAAAGATCTAGAGTACCAATAATTACGAATCCGAAGAATGCAGCTGAAGTAAGAATCTTATCTGCAAGCGGGTCCATAAATTTTCCCCAAGCAGTTATATAATTAAATTTACGAGCAAGCCAACCATCGTACCAATCGGTAATAGCGGCTATAACGAATATTAATAGAGATAATTGTTTAAGTTCATCAACGGGTGATAAAAAGAAATAGAAGAAAAATGGAGTAAGGATAATCCTCGCAACAGTTAATTGATTAGGAAGGAGCATTCTCAGCCATTTTTGCTAATGTATTAAATTCATAAATACCGGTATTATGACCATCTTCCCAAGTGATTGAAATAGCATAAATACCAATTTTATCAATTGCTTTGATTTTCAAATCCCAATCGGCATAGATAGGAAGATAGCTGCTGCTCTGTTTTTCTCGTTCGCTATCGCATACTGCGCATGGACAGTTACGTTTTATATTAGCTAATCTAATTATGCTTTCTGAATTATCATTCCAGATTATTTGTAATTTATTATCAGGTAAAACTTTTATCTTTTTCGGTGTCATATATCTAATATTTTGCCTGTTAGTTTTTCCACTGCTTCAAAATATTTTTTTGCAGTATTTGTAATAACGTTCTCCGGTAGAATCGGTGCCGGAGGACGTTTATTAAAATTGATTGAAAGAAGGAAATCTCTTACATATTGTTTATCGTAACTATCTTGTGCTTTTCCTTTCTCGTATGAATCGAGAGGCCAGAATCGTGATGAATCGGGAGTTAATAATTCATCTATTAATATTACCTTATTATTATAAATACCAAATTCCATTTTGGTATCGGCTATAATAATTCCTTTAGTAAGTGCGTAGTCGGATGCTTTTTTATAAATCTCCAATGCTTTAGTTTTTATTTCGTTATAAACATCAAAACCAACTAATCCGATCGCTTTTTTCTCATCAATATTTTCATCGTGATCGCCGATATCGGCCTTTGTAGAAGGAGTAAAAATCGGTTCAGGAAGTTTTTCTGATTCTTCTAATCCGGGTGGTAATTGAATGCCGCAAATAGTTTCAGATTTTTTATAATCATTCCAACCTGTGCCTGAAAGATAACCTCTTACGATACATTCTAAAGGAATAAGTTTAGCTTTTTTTACGAGCATCGAACGTCCTTCTAAAATCTCTTTGTATTCTTGACACTCTTCGGGGTAGTCATCGACCTTTGTGGAAACGATATGATTCTCAATTATATCGGAAGTAAAATCGAACCAGAAATTTGAGATATATGTAAGTATCTCCCCTTTATGAGGAATCCCCTGCTGCATTATAACATCAAATGCGCTAAGTCGATCAGAAGAGACAATTAGATAATAATCCCCCAATTCATAAACATCCCTTACTTTGCCTTGTTTGAATTTTTTAAGTGAAGGGAAATCAGTCGATAAAACTACCTTGTCCATTATTCCTCATAATTTAGAAAGGTAATATAACGACACTATTTAGCTTATTCAACTTTCCGCAATAATCTTACATATTAATTTTTATCGGCATAATTACAAAAGGAAGACCCATTTTATAAAGTTTCTTTTGGAGAGTGAATACAATCTGATTATGGAGCATCTTATTAAAGATTGTTTCTCTATGGAAGACCAATTGTCCACCGAAAAATACTGTATTGGAATATTTCTCTTGGATAGCTATTATTAATTCTTCGGCAGTTTCTATTATTTCAGTACCAACTTTAGAAAAACCGTCAGCATAGAAACCATTTCTATTAATAAAATCGATATAGTTATGAATATCTTTTTTTGTTTTCACTTCGAGTTCGTTAAGTTCAGCAGTACCTTTAAATGACCCTGTATCTACTACTCCAACTTGAGCAAAAACAAAATTGGAAAAAGTATTAGGGAAGGTTCTAAGTACAGAAAGAAGAGTATGAACACCAAGCCCATTGAATCCGTTTACAAATATAATAGCAGTTTTATCGTTTGGATTAAAATGCGGTTTAGTATGATCACAACCATGCATCACTTCAATTGATTCGGTAATAGCGGGTAAAATTGTTTCATCAAGCTCTTTAATCTTTTCATGGACAGAGTTATAATGTTTCTTAGTAATAATTGCTAAAGAAATTAAGCTTCCGGTTATAACAAGTGTAATCCATCCCCCTTCAAAAAACTTAATTGCAAGGACTGATACTAAAATTAATGAAGTAAGAGAAAGCCCGATTCCATTAATTGCAATTTTCTTAAACCAATTTTTATTTTCATTCCTTACCTGCCACCAATGGCGTACCATTCCAAGCTGAGAGAGGAAAAATGTTGCGAATACATTTATACTATAAAGTACAATTAGAAATTTAACTGAACCTTTGGATAAAATCATAGTAACCATTGCTGCAGAGCCCATAATTATAACACCATTTTGAGTAACAAGTCGATCACTCAGAATTGCGAATCTAGATGGGAACCACCTATCCAATGCCATATTTGCTAGAACTCTTGGACCATCCATAAAACCGGCTTGTGCGGCTACAAAAAGAATAATAGCTTCAGAAAACAAGATCAAGAATAGAAATATAGTTCCATAAGTGCCCCAATCGGAAGAAATCTTTGAGTACAAAACTGCATTGAGAGTTTTGCCATGTTCATGAGTTACACCATAAAAGAGGTAAGAAAGAAGAAGACCAACAATCATAAACGAAAGTGAAACAGCCATATATTTCATAGTCTTTTTTGCAGTATCTACTTTAGGGTCTCTAAGAATTGGAACGCCATTACTAACTGCCTCAATACCGGTATAAGTACCTGCTCCCATAGTATATGCTTTCACAATTAAGAATAACATTCCGAAAATTCCTAATTCGTTGGAAGAAGTAGCAATATCAGATGAAGTTGATGTAACAAGATCGCCAAATTGGAATAGATGTACAGCAAAGGAATAAAGAATAGCAAATATATGGGTAGCAATAAAAATCAAAAATATTGGGACTAAAGGTAAAACTGATTCTTTCACTCCCCTCATATTCATAAAAATAAGAAGCAAGACGCCGAATAGTGCAAAATAGAATTTGTAATAGAGAAATTCGGTTGGGAAAAAGCTAAATAGAGCATCAGCACCACTCGCAACGGAAATAGTAATTGTAAGTACATAGTCTATTAGTAGAGCACAACCGGAAATCATTCCAATTTTAGGGGATAATAATTTACTCGCAACAAGATATCCTCCGCCGCCCGAGGGGAATAGTTCAATAATTTGAGAATAACTTGAACTAATAATCAAAACAGTTAGAACGGTACCAATAGCTACGAAAACGCTTAGAAAGTGGTGGGTGCCAAGAGTAAGAAATGCTTCTTCAGGACCATAAGCAGAAGAAGAAAGCCCATCGGCTCCAAGACCTACCCAAGCTAAAAATGCAGTTAATGTTATCTTATGAAAAATTGCCGGATCCTTTAAATCTCTTGATTTTCCGAGCATAAATCTTTTTGCAGAATTTAAAAAATTCTTATCATGTTCCATTTGCGATGTTTTTGGGATGGTGAAGCTATGTGGTATGTTTAGTTATTTCGATAGTACTTAATTTTTAACCGGACTAAATTAAGATAATAAAGAATTTTGTCAAAGATAATTCTTCACTTCAAAAAAAGTCCGGCTTTAACCGGACTTGCGTAATTCTAACGGACTAAGACCATTTTCTTTATAAGATTAATATTATTACCTGTTAGACGATAGAAATAAACACCCGAAGAAAGATTACTTGCATCGAATGTGTATTTATGATTGCCTGATTGTAAATATCTATCACTTAAATTAGCAACTTTCTCTCCTAATATATTATAAACATCAAGTGAAAAATATCCTTCTTTCGGAATTGATATTTCTATTGTAGTAGTCGGATTGAACGGATTAGGATAGTTTTGATTTAATTCAAAATTAGTGGGAATTGTTTCTTCACTTTTAATATCGGTTATCATCTCCCCGCTTTTATAAAAGTTGATCACTTTAACGGCTAATTCTTTGAGTTTAGTAACGCTATTAAGATTACTTGATCCTTTCGCTACTAAAATAGCATCATAAAAAGTTAATTTTTCGCCCGGATTAAAAGTAATTGGACCCATATTTAAGTGATAACGTCTATCACTTGCTGCATAATAATCAGTATTTTCAAACCAACCTGTTTTTGATTCGGGGTCTCCAGTAAATGGGAAAATAGTAGGCTGACCATCAATCTGCGAAACGAAGTACTTACCATCATTCATTCTGCCTCTTAAAAGATTATACATTTCCTTCTGACCCAATTCAGTATAGGTGGCAAAATCGTAAGTCCAATTATGATCATTTTTATAATTCGGAACGAACGATGATATATTTCTATTAGAATTTGTTTTTATAGGTGATTGAAGAATTACATGTCCAACAGCCGGAGGTGCCTCTCCAAAAACGGCATCATTATTTTTGGAATTATATGAATAGCCCAAATTCAAAGTTGTATCAACTCCCACAAAATCATCACCGGCATCTCCGAGATCATTATCGGCAAAGAAACAGAAATACATACTATCAACTTTGTTATTGCCTTTATTAATGATAATAGTTTTCTCGAAAACTACATCCATCATTTCACCCCAGTTAAACACAGAAAAAGTCTTCTGCAATTCTAAACCGATTGGATTTGAAAGAAAATATTCATTAGATTTTTCAAAATTCATATCATTCATAACAAACCAGTGCATTTCGGTTTCAAGGTTTCCGGGAGCATCATTAGAAGTTCGAGGATTATATAAACCATTTTTGTCATCGTCATAAAAATTTACACCTAAATCTGTTCGCCAATTATAGAATCCATTTTCATATTCTTCTTTCTTTTGTGGGTCAGAAATATTTTCCCAATTAGCCGAATATTTCCATGAATGATTTTGTGCTTCTCGTGCTATCGGGTTATCGCGATAAATAAATTCACCCGGCAGTAGATTTGTTCTAAAATATATCGTCCCTCCACTAGTAAATTTAGAATTAACAAATCCTCCCCATAGAAAATTTGAGCTATGCATTACCGTATTATTATCTAATTGCTTAAGCTCTAAACCTGAATTGCCATTTTGATTTTGACCAATTTTATTCGATAAACTGTACCAAAGTTTAATGTGATCGGTCTCGATATATGAATAATACGAATTGTTCGTTTGTGCGGAAGCAATTTGTGAAATAAGGATAATAAAGACCAAAGCTGAAAAGTAATTTTTGGACATAAGATCACCTTTGTAATATGGATTATGTGCTAAGATAAATTTATCCTTATATAAAAACAATCCCATTTTTTATACCCTAAAATCGGACAAAAAAAGTCCGGCTTTCACCGGACTTTTGTAAATCTACTGCTTTGTTTTTCTTACTCACCCTCTAACGGACTAAGATCATTTTCTTTATAAGATTAATATTATTACCTGTCAGGCGGTAGAAATAAACACCCGAAGAAAGATTACTTGCATCGAATGTGTATTTATGTACTCCTCTATCCATGTTCTTGCTTACGATATTAGTAACTTTCTCACCAAGTGAATTAAATACATCAAGCGAGAAGAAACCACTCTCCGCAATAGAAACTTCTAGTATCGTAGTTGGATTAAATGGGTTTGGATAGTTTTGCCTTAATTCATAAGCTGATGGAATTTCTGTATTTTGTTCGGCTGAAGTAACTCCACCTGACTTAAATTCTGCAACTTCTGAAAATTGAGAATATTCACCATTATTCGATTTAGAGCGAACTCTCCAGAAATATGTTTCACCCGCATTAAGATTATTTAATGTAACATTAGCATTTTCAGTTTCAATCTGAATAGGATTACTCATTTCAGAATCTTTTGCATATTGCAATTCATAAGTTACTACTTCAGATGCCGTTGGTAAAAACCAAGAGAGCATCGGAGTATTTTCGATTTCGATACCGCCGACCGGACTAGCTACCATAGGGACAACCGAAGCATTAGTGGCTAAGGTAACAAATGTACCAACATCCGAGAAGCTCGAATAAACTGAGCCATCATAGGAGCGAACTTTCCAATAATATGTAACACCGCCTGATAAGCCACTCAATTGATATTGATTCGTGGTTAGATTATAGGAATCCGCACCTGTAAATGCACTATTATTAGCTACTAATAATTGATAAGTTAATCCAGCAGTGCCGGAATTTAAGAACCATGAAAGATTCGGTGAATTTATATAAACTGTTACACCACCAATAGGCCAAGAAAGTATCGGTTTAGCTGCAACCGGTGTGTTATTAACTGTAGAAAATGTTTGTTCATCTGACCAAGCTGAATAAATACCATTTAGTTTAGAACGAACTTTCCATTTGTAAGTAACGCCGGCTGTAAGCGGAGTTAAATTATAACTCAATGAAGTAATTCCTGTAACTGTCGGAGTTCCGGTTAATGCGCCTGTTGAGTATTCAACATCGAAAGTGTAACCTGTAGATGAAGTCATCAAATACCAATTAAGCGATGTGCTTGTAGAATAAACCAACTGACCACCTATTGGGAATGATGGATAAGGTTTAACCGGAGTAGCTGATGCCGGAGCAATGGTTTTGAATTTTGCATCAACTGACCAATTAGAGAAATTTGTTCCATCTGTTGAGCGAACTCTCCACTTATATTCAGCACCTGAATTAAGATTACTTAATGCCACCGAAAGATTGGAAATATTGGTTATCGAAGCAGTTCCTGTAAACGCAGTTGCTAGACCTTCAACAAATTCCACTTGATATGTCAAGCCTGTGGAAGCCGCTCCAAGATACCAATATAGTGTTGGTGAAGTCGAATAAACTACTGCATTACCAACTGGCCAAGATGGAGTTGGGACGATTACAGTCGGCAAAGAAATTGTTTTAAAACTTGACGGAGTTGACCAATCGGAATAAACTGCACCAGATTTTGATCTAACAGCCCAAGAATATTGTTTGCCCGGAAGAAGTGTAACTGAAAGATTTTGGACATTAATATTCGTGTGAGTCGCCACTCCAGTTAATGCAGTTTGCAAGCCCTCTCTTACTTCCACTTCATAAATTAGACCTGTACTTGCTGTATTTAGATACCAATATAAGGTTGGTACATAAGTATTAAGTGTAGGATTTCCAATTGGATATGAAGCAACCGGTTTAACTGCCTTACCAAATGATTTGAAAGTACCGACTTGAGAATATGTAACTACTACACCTGTGGCGGTTTTTACTCTTACTTTCCAATAATATAAAGTTCCGGGAACGAGATTATTAATCACTTGGCTTGTAGAACTGATATTAGAAATTACAACCGGAGCAAGAAAATTTGCAGTCGTAGATAAGAATAGATCATATTTCCAAGTACCACCCATAGGCATATACCATGAAAGAGTTGGAGTTAAGTTAAATAACTCAACACCGTTCAAGGGATATGATAAAGTAATGGCAACACTGTTTACCGTAGTGAAGCTAAAATTTGAGCTAAAACCATTAGTCAAAGTTAGTTCACCAACCGAGCTAACCCGCCAGTAATATGTAGTTGCATTATCTAATGTTCCTAATGAGTAGGTGGTATTTGTTAAGCCGGTTTCATTAACTAAGAAAGTCGCAAAATTAGGATCAGTAGATACCTGTAGATTGTAAGATAGTGCATAAGCAACCGGCGACCATGATAGAATCGGCTCAATAGACACGCCTGCAGAATTATTCGCGGGAGCTATGGCAGTTGGAATTGCCGGAGTGATTACCGGTTCAACTACTAGATCGCGCAAGTAGTTATTATGATTAAATGAATTAGTCGGGAAAATGCCTGGTGTACCGGGAGTGCCCGAAAAGACACCATTATTACCATCTGCAACAGTACTTAAAATACCGTTTGTAACAGATGCAAGAAGAGAGTTTGCTCCTTCAGCACCATACTCGGTATTGGAATTTACAGAAACTGTATAAACATTTCCCGGATAAATATAGAAATTAACGGGATCAGAAACTTGCCATCCGATTCCTGCTTCGTTGCTGAATTGGGCTGAAGCTAAAAGAGTACCTGTGCTATTCCATAGATTTCCGATATGAGCACCTGACTCCCCTGCTGTTTTATAGTAACTGAACATTTTTACTTTTGCAACTTGTGAAGTTGTGAACTTAACTCCCATTTCATAAGGACCGTCATTAAATGTCCCCTGGGTTGGCAATTGAGTAGTGAAAATAGTGTTTAATGAAGATGCAGAAATATCGACA
>JBAYVI010000048.1:0-19802 GCA_041674625.1 Melioribacteraceae bacterium
TAATTAAATCTCTTTCTATATTTAAATAAGATTACCACAATAATCGGAATACGTTATGCTTATAATTATTCCTAAGTGGGCAACAAATTACAATGAATTTTGGAAGTCTGTTATTCAACGTAATTTTTGGTTTATAAAGCTGAGATACGCGGCTGTGGTAATCCTTGTATTATTTTTGCTTGTCGGTCAATTTATACTCGATTTTAAGTTCTCATCTGCACAATCTTTTGCAATCTCTTTAACTGCAATTTCAATTTTATTATATAATATTGCTCTCCATTCAATTAAAAATAATGTAACTTGTAACCCCGATGGTTTTAATTGTCTCCATCTATCGCTTATTCAAATGTTTTTAGATTTGACTGCGTTAATGGTATTGGTTTACTATACAGGCATTATTGATTCTCCTCTTTATATGTTTTTTATATTTCACATGGTAATTGGTAGTATGATTCTTCCCGGTTATGTGATGTACTTCTCAGCCTCAGTTGTTATAGTCGTTTTTTCAATACTCGTATTTTTGCAGAATGTTGGAATGGTCGATAATAATATAATTGTAGGATTATATGCATACCCACGTCCTCATAAATTAATATTTGGAATTATTTTTATAACGATTTTTGCAATGATGCTTTTTGTATGTATTATGCTTGCAAATTCAATTGCCAATAAATTGTACATAAGAGAACAAGAACTTCAAGATTCTGTTGAACGTTTGAGCGAAGCAGAAAAATCAAAACAGAAATATGTACTTGGTTTAGTGCATGAAATTAAATCTCCTCTTACTGCAATTCGTTCTATACTAGACTTAGTATTAAATCAATATTTAGGTACTGTTGAAAATGAAGTCCTGAATAAATTAGAGCGTGCTCGAGTTAGAACTAATGAAGCTATTAATTTGATTAATAATGTTATTCGGATGGCAAAGCTCCGTTTATTAGATATTAAGCAAGTCGAAGTTTTTGATGTACTTGATATCATTGACCAAGTATTGAAAGGGACAAAAGAACTTTGTGATTCAAAAGATGTGAAAATTGAATTAATAGATAATAGAACAGATAAACCATTTATAAAATTTGATAAATTACTTTTTCATCTTGCTATATCTAATCTTGTTTGCAATGCAATAAAATATAATCAAATTCAAGGGATTGTTAAAATACAGTTAAAGAATGCAGTGAATGGATTACAGATTAAAGTAATTGACTCAGGAATTGGTATAGAGCAACAGGATATTGATAGGATTTATAAGGAATACATTCGTGTAAAGGATTTTAATAATAAAACTGAAAGTAGTGGACTCGGTTTGACCTTAGTAAATGAAATAATGAAACAGCATCATGGTTCTATGGAAATTATTAGTCCATCTGAAATTGGACTGCCTGAACATCCAGGTACAGAAGTTAGGTTAATTATACCTATAATGAATGGAGATTATGTTGATTAATAATCATTCAGATCATATACTCGGCGTAAATAGGAATGATTCAATTTATTTGATACTCGTAAAGCACTTTCTCTCGAATCAAAAAAACCATATACAGTAGAACCACTTCCGGACATCATGGAAAAATGAGAACCATTAGAAATCATAATATCCTTAATTACTTTAATCTCAGGATGTTTTCCAAATACAAATTCTTCAAAATCATTTACAGTTTCTTTTTGTAATTTAGAAAAATTAAATCTCTCTTCTTCAATTATATTCTTGTAATCCCAATTACTTTCAGATGGAATTATATGTCGGAATGCTTCTGCAGTAGAAATATGAATATTGGGGTTTACAATTAAAATAAAACGATCAATTTCGACTTCAACTTGATTTAATAATTCACCGCGTAATTGACCAATACTCGGCTTTGCTTTTATAAAAAAGGGAACATCAGAACCTAATTCTAATGCCATTTCAATTAATTCATTATATGGAATGTTCAATGAAAATAGTTCATTTAATGAAATCAGTGTTGCCGCAGCATCAGAACTCCCACCGCCAAGACCTGCCCCCATTGGTATATTCTTCTGCAATGTAATCTCTGTTTTCAGAATTATTGATACTTTCTTTTCAATTAATCGTTTTGCTTTTATAATCAAATTACTTTCATCATCTTTAATTGCAGGATCGTTTGATATAAAATAATCTGCATTATTTTTCTTAAATGAAAGTATATCTGATAAACCATAAATAGGATAAAAGAAAGTGTATAAATTATGAAATCCATCATCTCTTTTGGAAACAACCTTTAATCCAATATTAATTTTTGCAGGGGCTTTTAACTCAATATATTCTTTCATTTTCTATTATCGAAATATTTTACAGTTTCAGAGACAATTCTTTCCAAATCGATCATTTGAATACACTCAAGATTATATGGACATTTCTTTTTCCAACATGGAGCACAAAATAAACCATCAGGGAATAACTTAATTCCTCTTTCATACAAATCAATTTCTGTCCAGCAACTTAATCCAAACCAAGCTATAACTTGTTTCTTAAGCGCTATCGCAAGATGCATTCCAAAAGAATCACCTGTTATAATCAATTGGGGAATATCCTCATAACAAGCACCTTTTCTAATGCCATAATTCGTAGGCGTACTAATAATCTTACCGGGAAAATGACTTTCGATGGCTTTATTTCTTTCAAAGTCTTCCGGTCCACCAAGAAGTACAATCTTAAATCTATTCAGCGAAAGAAATTTATCGATCAAAGCAACATGTTGTTCAATTGTCATTTTTTTATTTGGATAAAGTTCGGAACAGCCGGTATTAAATCCAATTACTTCATCGCTTTCAGAAATGCCTACTTCGCTTTTATAATTATTGATAAATAGTTTCTCTTCTTCAGAAAATGCAAAGGTGTAATCAGTTCGTTCATATTCTAGATTAAAAGTCTCAGCAAGATAATCTTGTCCCAATCTTTGATTGACTTTGAACTTAAGATGATCATCCATTCCGAGTAGATAATTATATTCTGCTCCTTTATTCATCGGGATTATTTTACCATTTTCACTTAAACCAAAACCAAGTTTTTCTTTGCTATTCATTGACATTAAAAGTGCAGAGGAACGCTGTGATTTATCAACGTTTAATACTAAATCAAATTTTATATGTTCCAATATAGATAGAGATTCAAAATCATATTGATATACTTTATCTAATAATGGGTTATTCAATAATAAACCATATGCATTCTTAAGTGTAATCCAATAAATTGTAGATTCAGGATATTTCTTTTTTAGGAGCGTGAGTTGGGCAGTCGTCATTAATACATCACCCATTGCATCTAAATTAATTATTAATATTTTCGTTCCCATATCTATATGCTCCTTACATCCATCTTTCCAGCAATTATGATCGGGATAGCATGGTTTATATCCGGTAAACTTTTTACATGTTTCAAAATTATTTTTCATGATATTTCTCTATAAATGGAATCAATTTTGTTTTTACTTCATTAAAAGAGATATTTTTTAATGTAGCCTCTTTTGTTAAAACTATTTCGTAATCCGATGAATATGGATACCATATAGTATCCTCTGTATCATATTGAACGTAAAGCCCAAATACAGGCACTTTGAATGCCGAAGCAATATGGACTATCGATGTATCAGGTGTTATTAATATATCCAATTTAGTAATTATTGCTGAAAATATTTCAAAACTTTCGGAATAATAAATCGGAATATTATTTTCAGAAATCGATTCTGCTTTTTCTATATCTGATAGTGCACATAATATTATCAGTTGAATATTATCATAATCCAAAGCCAATATTAGTCTTTTATAATTTTCTATTCCCCAAAACCTTGCATCGCTGCCGGCAGAAATATTTATTCCAAGTATGAACTTATCTTTGTGTTCATTAATAAATGTCTCTGCATGTATTAGAGCATCTTTCGAAATCGAATAGTCGATATTATACTTTTCTAATGTACTTTTATAATTAAGTAAATAATTTGTTATTTCTAATAGTCGGTCAATTACATGAAATACTTTTGTATTTAATATTGGTACAAGATGAGTATATATTTTTCTGTTTTCTTTATTGAATCCTATTTTGATTGGTGCACTTAAATACGCAATTAATAAACTCACAGTCGTGGAGACATCAGTATGAGTATCGATTATAATATCAAAATCCATTTTGTTGAGATATTCGATTGTTTCCCTTAATCCCTTTTTTTTATCGAATATAATTACTTCTTCAATTGCATTATTATTCTTAAAAACAAAATGATTTTTCTTATCTGCCAATAGATAAATCATCGGATTGAAATTGTTTTTCAAAGAAGTGATTAAGGGTGTTGTTACTAAAGCATCTCCAATTCGATTAAGTCTGATAATTAATACTTTCTTATTCGATATATCCGGAATTCCATTTGTATTGTGATTTTTTGAAAAGAATAAAAATATTTTAAGTAATACTTTACGAAGGATGATTTCAATATTTTTCATTAGGAGATATTTTGTTTTGAATGATTAATTTATCAATTTGATTAAGTATTCGCTGGATCGGCAATTCATAAAAACATTCATGTTTATATGGACATTCTAAAAGATTACATACAATACAGTGCAATTCAGGATAATTTATAACAAGTGAATTTTCGTTGTAAGGAGCATGGAATTTCGGATTTGTCGGACCGAAGAATGCTAATAGTGGAATATTTAATGCAGCAGCTAAATGCATCGGTCCGCTATCATTACATAAAATGAATTTACATTTTCTCATAATTGCACCCATCTGCATAAATGTACAATTGGGGATCTTTACTGAATTGGTTAAAAGTGATTTTAATTTATCAGCTTCCTTTTCGTCTCCTGGTCCCCACAATATTAATGGAGTGAACAAATACTTCTTCGCTAATTCATTTATAATTTCGGCATATTTTTCGGGTGGACATTTTTTTGAATTCCAACCGCCTGTTAATGAAATTCCGATATAAACTTTCTCATCATAATTGTTAATGAATTTGTCGGCATAATTTCTATCATCTTCGTTAATATTAATAGGGAAAGATTTCTCTTTTACAAGTATTCCTAAATTCTCAATTAACTTCAATTGTAGTTCTGCATTATGATATTTGTCTCTTTCGCAAGGTCCATAAATATTGTAAGCATATTTTCTTCCTTTATAAGGAAAACCAACTCTTATTTTTGCACCTGAGAAAAATGTATATAAAGCAGTAGTAGAATTTGAGTATAAATCTAAAACAATATCATATTTATGCGACCGAATCTTTAATATTGTTTTTAATCTTTCTGAAAAAGTCTTACCATTTTTAATAATATAATTAATTAATGGAATCGATTTCAATAGATCAAAAGAAGATTTATCGGCAAGAAAATCAATCTTTGCCTCAGGATAATAGTCTTGAATCGGCTTAATAATCAATGAAGCTAATATAACGTCTCCTATACCTTTTAATTTGATTATAAGGATTCGTTTAACTGGATATTTAATTTTATTTACTATCAACATTTTTTCGATTAGTTTTGACTATAAAGATAGCAAATTTATGAAATAATGGTGTGAGTTAAACTATGAAATTAGAAAATAAGAAGGTTATTGTAACAGGCGGAGCAATGGGTATCGGTTTGGCAACCACAAAAAGATTATTAGCTGAAAATGCTATCGTAACAATTTGGGATATAAATCAGAAAGAACTCGATAACTGTAAAGTAATATTAAAAGAATATGTGAACAGAATATTTCTTCATATTTGCGATGTTTCTGATAATGAAAAAATTCATGAGATGGTTCAAGTTGCATTATCTGAAATGGGTGGAATCGATATTCTTATCAATAATGCCGGTTATGTTGCAGGAGGAAGCTTAATCGATACTGATGTGGAAAAATGGGATAAGACAATTAAAATAAACATAAACGCAGTTGTTTATACTACAAAAGAGATTCTTCCGATTTTATTAAATCAAGATAGGGGACATATAGTAAATATTTCTTCTGCTTCATCTTATCTCGGTGTTCCTGATTTAGCTGTATATACAGCTACTAAATGGGCTGTTTGGGGATTTACTGAATCGATGCGATTTGAAATTATTAATTCAGGAAAAAAGAATGTTGGCATTTCTTCAATTCATCCAAGCTATTTAGCAACTGGTATGTTTGAAGGTGCAAAATTAGGGTTCTTAGGTAATCTAATTGTTCCACAAGTTAAAGATCATGATGTAATAGCAAAGGCAATTGTAAATGGTGCGATTAAAAAAGGGAAGTATGCAGTTCGTCGTCCGCGGTCTTTGCGTCTCTCTATGATCCTTAGAGGAATATTACCCGATAAACTTTTCCAGTATATGCTAATTGTTATGGGAGTACATAAAAGTATGAATAATTGGAAAGGAAGAAATTAAATAGTCTCTTAAGAATATTTATAAAGGTGGAGCGAGGCATTGCTCACCATAGCTTAATTATAGAATTCTTTTTATAAATTAGTTCTCAATCATAATTCATTATTATCGTAATGTTCTGAATTAGCAGGTATTTCCGGTTTTACTAATAGCACTTCTTCTTTTAGGAGTGCTACCTCACCAATACTCATATTCTTATTTTTTCTTACATATTTTTTCTGAGTGTAGCTTACTGGAGCAAGTGATGCTGTCTTTGCTTTACTATAAAACGCAGCGATTGAAGCAACTGCTTTTAGAATATTCTTTGGTGGATTTTCTTTCAAATTATCTATTCTCAAAACTACATGGCTTCCCGGCACACTTCGTGCATGAAACCAATAATCGTTCTGTTTCGCAAATTTAGTAGTCAGAAGATCATTATTTTTATTGTCTTTCCCTACAAATACATGATATTTGTTCTCTACTAAAAAATGCCTAAAACTATCCTGCAAATTATTATTATCATTCTCTTTTTGTTCTGTCATTAATTTCATTCTTTTTATTAAGTCGTCCATTTTATCTATATCTAAATCTTCTATTGATTCAAATATTGTTTTTAATTTATGAAATTCATTTTTGAGTGTATCTAATAATTCTATTGATTTAACATAATTAATCTTTTCAGATTTTGAACGTGTAAAATAATCATCTATATTCTCTTTTGGACTTTTTTTCGAGTCTAGTTTTATTGTGCATTCTTTATTCTCATAAAAATCGAATAGTTCAATTTTATCTATACCTTTTTGAAGAGTATGAATATTTGACAATAAAATATTGCCGAGTTTATTGTAGTATTCATCCCTTGATTTTTTTTCGACTCGTACTGTCAATTCATTTATTTTATTTGATACTCTTTCGAGACGTTTCGAGATTGCTGTAGTTAATATTCTTCGATTGATCTCTTTTTTATCTGAATGAAAAGCATTAGTTCTATATTGGTCTGATGCTTCTAAATAGTTCGAAGAAGTATTATATCCATCAAATTGATTTACAATTGAAAATGTTTTGGGACAAAAAAGAGAATCATTGATACTAAATTTAGCAAAACTGATTTCTTCAGTTAAAACTTCCGAAATTATCTTATCTATCGGGATATTCCTTATTTCGGCTTCTTGTTGAAACGGTTTTATAACTGAATTATTATATGCTTTTGGATTTAATGAAGACAAATTAATTTCACTGATATAATTCAACCCCGTTAATTCACTTACTATTTTATCTTCATTCTCGATTTCGAACTTCTTGAAACTGCTTAGAGTTAAATTTGGCGTAATATAGAAAACATTCGAGCTATTACCCCTGAGAACAAAATAAAACGATCCAACATTGGTCTGTAATTTAATTATTCGATCATATTCTGCAATTGAGAATGATTCTATATTAAGTGGAAATATCTCATTAAATAATTTCGCGAAATTCTTCTTTGCTTTTCTATGGTTAGGTTTTATTAAAAAATAATTGTCATTACTAACAGCTGAAAATAGAAAATGTTGATTATCATATTGCTCATTTGGGACATGAAGAAAAATTACGTCTTTCTCTTGTGAAAAAATATCTTCAATTGTCAAACCTGACAATCTAACATTAAGTTCTTGAGTACATCTAATCAAATAAAAATAATTTCTGATTAAATTCATTAATTACGTTCATTCTTAGTGAGTTCAAAAACCTTTTCAAATTTTATTTTATCAGAATCAGTAAACTCAACATTTCTACGTGACATTACAATTTTTGCTACTTCAATTGCTTTGTCTAATTTATATTCTACTACCATTCCTGAATTAGCCCATGAAAAAGAGGGGATATACTTTGGAGGGAAATCAGCTCCAAATACATTACAACCAACTCCAATATTAGTGCCTGTATTCAACATTGTATTTATAGCTGTTTTAGAATGATCGCCTATAACCGCTCCAAAGAATGTCGTCTTTGTATCGACAAGTTCATTATTGATATTCACAGTAACATTGCTATAATTATTTTTCAGATCACTTCCATTTGAGCTTGCGCCTATATTAACCCAAGAGCCAAGATAAGAATGCCCAAGGAATCCATCATGTTGTTTATTAGAATATGATTGTAAAATTGAGTTTTCTATTTCACCGCCAACTTTGCACCATACACCAATATTTGTCCCATGATAAAAGGCAGAGTGCATTTTAACCGTACTAAATGCTCCGATATATGCAGGTCCCTGAATGGCTGAATGAGGCATGATTTTAACATTACTTCCTATTACAACAGGACCATCTGTCGCATCTATTACAACTGTTGGTGAAATCTGGCAATTTTCACCAATAAATATTTTTTCTTGATTTATTAAATAAACACCATCTTTTATTCCATCACATTTTCGTTCATGATTTAATTTATGAAAATCATGACCAATTTCACTCATATTGTTATTAATTAAATCCCATGGGTATTCAATAAGAGTACAGTCAATTTGCTCTTTATTTAATGCTAGTTCAGAAAAATTATAAAGTCCTTCTGAATCAACTTTGAGCATATCAAAAGAATTTGAATTAATTTTTGAAGCAACTAAATTATCCTCAAAAATAACGCCATTTCCAACTTCTAATTCTGAAATCACTTTGCAAACCGATTCAGAAATTAGAAGTCTCCCGTTAATTAATAGTATCTCGGCTGAACGATTATTATTGACATAATATTCCAAATTATCCATTAAATAATCTCTTGTTGAATAAAAAATTGAATACCCATGAAAAGCTAATTTAATTTTATCAGATAAAGAAAATACTCCACATCTCAAATCAAAAACAGGTCTTAAATACACTAATGGTAATAATTTTTTATATTTTACATCTTCGAAAATGATTAATATTTTTTCCATAGAATATTTTGCTTTTTTGTAAATAAAATAATGTTTAATATATTAGAATATATGAAAACTACGACCCAAAAATACCTAAAAAAAACCGGAATTGTAATCGGCATAATAATAATTGTCATATTAGCATTTGATCTAATATTGCTCCCACTATACGTTAGCGGAACTGAACTAAATGTTCCCAATGTTGTTGGCATGCAAAAAGATAAAGCTATAAAAATGTTAGAAGATTTGGACTTAGTCCCTATAATTCAAACCGCTCGATTTGACGATAAAATGAAAAAAGATTATATCCTTTTCCAAAAACCATTATCTAAAAGTTTAGTTAAAGAAGGAAGAAGAATTTATCTAACAATTAGTGGTGGCGATCCTAAATTAGAGATGCCTTCTTTAATGAATAAATCGATACGTGATGCTAAGATTACTTTAGAAAGATCGGGTCTGAAATTGGGATCAATCGATTCTGTAGATTCTGAACTTCCAATTTATACTGTTGTTGGACAATCAATTACTGAAGGTTCAACTATTTCAAAAGGAACATTGGTTAATATTAGAGTAAGTATCGGTCCTCAAATAGGTATGATTCGTGTGCCTAATATTTTAGGTAGGTCCTTATCGGAAGCAGAAAATATTCTTCAAGTTAATTCTCTTTTTATTGGTAAGATATCTTATATTTATTCACCAACTTTATTACCAAATACAGTAGTCGATCAAGTACCTAGCGAAAGTAATTTGATTCCGATTGGCGACTCTATAAGTGTGGTCTTAACTCAATCTAAATTAATTGATAATTGAAATTATGAAAAAAATAGCTCCTTCTATACTAGCTGCAAATTTTACAAACCTTTCCCAACAGATAAGGTATGTTGAAGTTGGCGGTGCTGATATTATCCATTGCGATATTATGGATGGCAAATTTGTTCCCAATATTTCATTCGGACCTTTAGTGGTTAACGCTGTTAGAAATATTACCAATTTACCTATTGATGTTCACTTAATGATTGAATCTCCTGATGATTTTATAGAAGATTTTGTTAAAGCAGGAGCTAATTATATTACTGTTCATCAGGAAGAAGTGAAACATCTTCATAGAACTATTGAATTTATAAAGAGCTTAAACGTTAAAGCTGGAGTGGTTCTCAATCCGGCTACACCAATTTCGACTCTTTATGATATTTTAGAATACGTAGATATGGTTCTAATTATGAGTGTAAATCCCGGATTTGGGGGACAAAAATTTATTCAGCACTCTCTAAAAAAGATTAATGATTTAAATATATTAAGAGAAAAAAGAAATCTGAATTTCTTAATTGAAGTTGACGGTGGTATTGATCTAACTACTATTAAACCTGTTTGTGAAGCTGGATGTGATATATTCGTTGCGGGTTCTGCTATTTTCAAAAATGATAATATTACCGCTGCTACTTTGGAACTTAGAAATTTAATTAACTAAATATTACAATCAATTGAATGTCTCTTGGTAATTAAATGAAAATACAAATAATCGACCTATTTCATCAGGAAGTGTTCAATAAAATTTCTGCAAAGTATAATGTATTTCGGGAATTATACGAGCAAGACCTAATTGCATTAGAAATTAGAGACATTAATCTAAAATTATCAAATAAATTAAAAAAAATTGTTCTTACAAATAAAGTAATATGTTATACTACACAGCTTTCCGAGGAAGATTTTGTAGATCTTTTAGTGCTTGGTTCATTCTCAATTTTTAAAGATTTAGCAAAAGAAATATTATCTGTCGGTAATGAAGACCTTGGTTATAAAATATCGAAAGTTATAAAAAATTTTTCTGAATATGATTCTTTAGGGATAAACTTAAATGACGGTAAGGTTTTATCTCTAAAAAAATCGTGCGTAATGGGGATATTAAATGTTACTCCTGATTCATTTTCTGATGGAGGCAAATACCTTTCTGAAAAAGAAGCTATTGATTTCGGAATTACAATGCACCTTCAAGGCGCAACTATTATTGATATTGGTGGAGAATCTTCTCGACCAGGAGCTGAAGATATTTCGGCTGAGGTAGAAATAAATAGAATTATGCCGGTAATCAAAGGTTTATTGGAGTATGATAAAAATATTGTTTTATCTATCGATACAAAAAAAGCAATTGTAGCCGAAGAAGCAATTAAAAATGGTGCTAAAATTATTAATGATATAAGTGCCGGCAGATTTGACTCAGCTATGATTGATGTAATTAAGAGATATAATACACCATTTGTAGTAATGCATATGAAAGGTTCTCCTAAAAATATGCAGGATAATCCTTTTTACGATGATGTAGTCTCAGAAATTTATGATTTCCTTAGTGATCGAGTAAGTCAATTAAGAAAACTTGGAATCAAAAACTTAATTATTGACCCGGGAATAGGTTTTGGTAAAAGAGTTTGCCATAATTTTGAAATTATAAAACGATTAAATGAATTTAAGGGCATTGGAGCTCCAATAATGGTTGGAATATCTCGGAAATCATTTCTTGGTAAATCTTTTGGAATTGATATTTCACAAAGAGATATTCATACTCTTTCTTCCGAGCTAATAGCCGCAAAAAATGGAGCAAAAATCATTAGGACTCACAATGTTTCTAATACTTTAATTTCTAACGATGTACTTCATTATACTCAGAATCCGGATATCACATTAAATGTTTGAAATATTTAATATTGGTTTTCTATCAATAAATTTTTTAGATTTGTTAGATATTGCGATAGTATCCTTTATCTTTTATAAACTTTATTCTGCTATTCGTGGAACCATTGCGGCACAAATATTTTATGGATTGGTGATTGTTCTTGTCCTTACATTTCTCTCTCAAGCAGCCAATTTTAAGGCTCTTGGCTGGTTACTTAAGCTTCTTTCAGATATTTGGGTTATAGCCTTTATAATTTTGTTTCAACCGGAGATTAGAAGATTATTAGTTCTTGTTGGTAAAAGCCAATTTTTAAAACCATTTATAAAAACGAACGCTACTGATGTTGCAGATATTTTAACTGATACTGCATTTGAATTGGCACAACATCAACATGGTGCGCTTATAGTAATCGTTAAGACTGCCGGAATTAGAGGTATTGTAGAAACTGGGGAGTTATTAAATTCACGTATAAATAAAAACTTATTACGTTCTATCTTTTTCCCAAGAACAGCACTTCATGATGGAGCTGTTATTATTAGAGGAGATGTAATAGAAGCAGCTAGATGTACTTTACCACTTACACCATTAACTGTGCAAGATGGTCTTCCACTTGGTATGAGACATAGAGCTGGTATTGGTATTAGCGAACAAGCTGATGTTATAGTTATAATTGTTTCTGAAGAAACAGGTAGCATTTCTGTCGCTGAAAATGGAATTCTTAAAAGAGGTCTTTCACGTGACGGTCTGAGAAATCGACTCATTACCAGTCTTGGCAGTACTAAACCAAAAGTAAATAATAAATTATTTAATAAAATATTTAAAAAAAATTAAATAAGAACTACGAATTGATTAAATTTGCATCCCAATTGATTTTAATTTTAGAGGAGGAAATATGAAATTAAAATATTTTTCGCACTCTGCTTTTCAATTGACTATTTATGATTACAAAATATTAATAGACCCATTCTTCACCGGGAATCCAACTTCTCCTGTACAAGGGGGTGATATTAACGCTGACTTTATTATACTTACTCATGCTCACGGAGACCATATTGGGGATAGTTTTGAAATCGCAAAAAGATGCAATTCCACTTTTATTTGCGTTAATGAATTAGCAGATTATTGTAGTAATCATGGATTTATTGCTCATAATATGCATATTGGTGGAGCCTTTAATTTTGAGTTCGGTAGAGTAAAATTCACAATCGCTCATCATGGTTCTTTAACTCCTGATGGACATTATGGCGGTGAACCAGCTGGTGTTTTGATTACTTCAAATGGTAAAACTATTTATCACACCGGTGATACAGGTTTATTTTATGACATGAAACTGATCGGCGAAATGAATAAAATTGACTATATGCTTCTTCCTATTGGTGATAATTTTACAATGGGAATTGATGATGCGCTTAAAGCTGTGGAATTAGCTAATCCTGAAGTAGCAATTCCAATGCACTTTAATACTTTCCCGGTTATTAAAGCTGACCCACATTTATTTAAAAGTAAATTGGAAAAGACCGGGAAAAAATGTACTATTCTTTCATATGGCGAAGAGATAATAATTAAATAATGGCAAAAATAATAGTAATCGCAAATCAGAAGGGTGGAGTCGGTAAAACTTCTACTGCTATAAACCTTTCAGCTTCAATAGCAGCAGCAGAATATAAAACTCTTATTATTGATATCGACCCTCAGTCAAATTCGACATCTGGACTTGGTACTGAACATCCTCTAAATTCAATCTATGAAGTTTTAGTTGGTCTCTGCTCAGCTGATGAAGCTATTCAATCAACTTATATGCCTTTCCTCGACATACTTCCTTCAAGCATTAATTTAGTAGGTGCTGAAGTTGAACTCGTATCCTTAAAAGGACGCGAATTTAAACTAAAAGAAGCCCTTGAAAATATTAATGATAAATATGACTTTATCTTTATTGATTGTCCTCCATCATTATCACTACTTACTTTAAATGCTCTTACCTATGCAGATTCTGTTTTGATCCCGGTTCAATGTGAATATTTCGCTCTCGAAGGATTGGGACAATTACTTAATACTATTAATATGGTAAAGAAATCCTCTAATCCGGATTTGACTATTGAAGGTGTTCTTCTCACAATGTTCGATGTCAGACTTCGTTTATCTCATCAGGTCGTTGAGGAAGTAAAAAAATATTTCGGTTCAAAAGTTTATAATACTTTAATCCACAGAAATGTGAGGATTTCAGAAGCTCCAAGTCATGCAAAACCGGTTATTTTATATGATGCAACTTCAATTGGAGCACAAAATTACATCTCCCTTGCAACTGAATTTTTAGAAAAATGCAATTTAAAACCAAAAGAAGTTGGTAATTAATATGAAACAGGGATTAGGAAGAGGATTAGATGCTTTAATAAATCCACAAGGGAAGGATAATATTGAACAACCGTTGACGGTAGTGAGCACTAATATAAAAAATGATGACGGATCCACTAACGATATCTTAGTTAAATTACCTGTCGGAACTATTGTCCCAAATGAGTTCCAACCTCGTATAGAATTTAATCAAGATGCACTAAATGAATTAAAAAAATCGATCCTTGAAAATGGATTAATTCAGCCGATTACTGTCAGACGTGTTAATAGTCATTATGAATTGGTTTCAGGTGAAAGACGACTGAGAGCTTGCAAAGATATCGGGTATAAAGATATACCCGCATATATAATTAAAGTAGATACTAAAGAAGCGATGCTTGCTCTCTCTTTAATTGAAAATATTCAAAGAGAACAACTTAATCCTATTGAAATTGCTAATGCATATAGAAGATTAATGGATGAGTGTTCTCTTACTCAAGAAGAAATTGCCGATAAAGTAGGGAAAGATAGAAGCACCATTACTAACTCTATCCGTTTGCTTAAGCTCCCCAATGATGTTCAAAATGCTCTAATAAAAGAAGAAATTTCTTCTGGACACGCTCGTGCCTTAATTAACCTCCCGACATCAAATATTCAAAGCCAATTTCTTGATAAAATTAAAAAAGAAAATCTTTCAGTTAGAAAAGTTGAACAATTAGTTAGAGAGTTTTTAGAAACTAAATCAAAAAAATTTGTCGCTGCTAATTCTCAGATTTCAAAATCTAATGGTGGGTTTCGCACTTTTGAGGAAAGATTACAACTTATTATGGGTACTAAAGTTTTTTGCAAACAAAAGAAAGATGGCAAAGGAGAAGTCGTTATTGAATTTTATTCGGATGATGAATTTGAAAGATTACTCGAATTATTTGAAATTATCGGAAGTAACAATAGTTAGTTTATTATTATTCGTACTAACTTTTTCTGAAATTTCTGCACAAGAATCGATTGATTCTACTAAGTTTGTTATGCAAAAATCACCACTTAGTGCTGTTCTTCAAAGTGCTGTTCTTCCAGGACTCGGACAAATTTATAATGAATCTTACTGGAAAGCACCAGTCTTTTTGTCTATCTTAGGCTACTTTACTTATCAATGGATTGATAATAATAATAAATATAAAGATTATCGCTCTCTTTATACTTATTCGTTAAATGATTCTCAAACAGGAAATAAAGGATACTTAAACTTCAGAGAATTTTATAGAGATCAAAGAGATCAATTTGCTGTATATATTGGAATTACATATTTCTTAAATTTAGTTGATGCGTATGTTGATGCTCACCTGTTTGATTTTAATGTTGAAGATGATTTTGGGTCGAAAAAATTTAATCTCTCCTTTAGGATGCCAATTAAATGAAGAACAATATAAACTGTCCATCTTGTAACAAGTCAAATTCCTTTTTTAATCTTAATTGCTCGAACTGCAAAACGTTTTTACGAAATCGCATTGCAAATATCGATCTATGGGATTCAATATCTAATATTCTATATTCACCGTCTGAAACAATAACTAACTTAGTTTATGCAGAAAAGAAAAATTATGTTATCCTTATTCTAATTTTATCAGGACTTGCAAGCTTTACTAATTCAGTTCCAATTAAAAACATGCTTTTTAATTCTACAATTGAAATGGAATATTATTTCGGGTCTCTCATATTAAATACATTTCTTTATTCCCTTTTTATAATTATTACATCATTTTTTATATGGATTCTATTAAAATCAATACGGTTCTCAGTCAGGATATATGATGTTATAGTAGTTAATACTTTCTCTTTTATTCCATTAATAATTTCTTTTATTTTTACAACGCCTGTAAAATTGGCTCTTTTTAGAGAGTTTTTCTTGACGTTTAATCCGACACCATTTATGGTTAAGCCACTCGCTTCATATATTCTCTATGGAATAGATTTAATTTTTCTTGTTTGGTCTATTTTAGTATTTTTCTTCGGATATTCCACAATCCTAAAGAATAAGGCAGTAGCATCTATCGTAGTCGCCTTCTTTTGGCTATGCTATTTTATTTCACTTACACTATAACCCATTTTTATTAAATGATTTAATATAGTACCATATCTAAGACCTCTCGTACTAACTGTTACGGAATTTTTATTAACTAATTCAAGCAATATTGATAATATCAGACTACCCGTGAGTAATAAATCTTCTCTCCCTATTACTACTTCGCCATAATGTTCTAAAACATTTTCTTTATTCATATTCGAGATAGAATTAATTATTTCTTGGATGTCTATTTTAGAAAGATTTAGTCTATCTATTAATTTCTCTTCAAAAGTTTTTATATTAAGTTTTATACAAGCTAATGTAGTTGGTGTACCAGCAACAGCTATACAAGAATCAAAACGAGGCAACATTTTTATTACTGGATTAAAAATGGAAATAATCTCTTCTTTTATCTCCGAAATTATTGAATCTGATGGGGGATAGGATGAAATAAATTTATCATATAATGTTACTACTCCGATATTATTACTTTTGCGAAACTTAATTCCCTCTGATTCATTCCCGACAATCAGTTCTGTACTCCCACCTCCTATATCTATAATAAGTTTTGATGAATTTTTATCGTTAGCAAAAGATGACCCGATAAAAGATAAGTAGGCTTCTTGCTCTCCGGTTATAACCTCTAATTCGATTCCACTTTTATCTTTCACTAACTCTATAATTTTACTCGCATTTTCTGCTTTTCTGAAAACATAAGTTCCGGTTGCCAATATTTTGTTACAATTATGTAACTTGCTTATTTCTGAAAACTCCGTCAATATATTTAGCAGTAAATCGATTTTTGAATCAGATATCTTATTTGTAATAATCACCCCTTCACTTAAGCGTGGTGTTCGATAATGATTAGAGATTATTTCCAATTCATTTGTAATAAAGTCAAATTCAGCAATTAGAAGTATCACAGAATTTGAACCAATATCAATTGAGGCAATACGCAAATTTTTCATATATTTGTTAATTGTTAAAAATGATGATTAAAAAAATGGAAAAACTAAACAAAGTTAGCAAAGTATTATTTTATTTTACTGTATTATTTTTTGTTATCTGGTTGGGCGGATATATCAGCAGGCAATTAATAGTATATCAACTATTTAATGCAAATGATCTAACTTTGAAATCGGTTTTTGATGCCTTTAATCTTGTGCCTACCTTATATGTTATTTCTCCTATTCTTACAATCAACATGGTAACTTTTATCTCTTTTTTAGCATTTTTCATTCTTTTCTTATTGGCTTCAAAAGTAAATTTGAAAAAAGAAGGATGGTTGTTTATATCTTTGATGATTGTAATTGTTACGGCACCTTTTGAGATTTATTTATTAACTTATGACTATTCTGTTATAGCCGGTGTTCTTGCAGAAAATGTTGATGGATTTAGATTGGCTGCTATTCTAAAAGAAAGAATTGTGGTGCTTAGTAGTTTCTCTTTAGTTGAAATATTCTGTTATTTCGGAATCATATTTTTATATATTTTCAGACCATTGACAAAAAAAAATGAAAATTAAAGAAAAAGAATTTGAAGCTCTATTGCAGGATTTAAAATCGTTAGCAAACCAGATGGGAGCAACTGTTAGGTTTGAACGAGGGGATTTTAAAGGTGGGTATTGTCTTCTTGAAGATTCTAAAATTGTTGTTATTAATAAACTAAGCAATACACAAAAAAAGGTTATGACCTTAGCCGCCGCTTTAAGTGAATTAGGAATTAACGAAATCTATATGCCACCAAGATTGAGAGAAATAATTGAAGAAATGGACGATAATAAATGAAAATCATTGTAATTAATGGACCTAATTTGAATATGCTCCACCTTCGTGATCCCAAATTGTATGGTTCATTTGATCTCGATATGATTGGAAAGTTAATCAAAAATGAGTTTCCTGATATACAATTTGAATTTTACCAATCTAATTATGAAGGTGAAATTGTAGAACTTATACAAAATTCGGGAGCATACTTTGATGGACTTCTTATAAATCCGGGGGGATACGCTCACACTTCTGTTGCAATTCGAGATGCTTTAGAACTCTGTACACTTCCAAAAGTAGAAGTTCACCTTTCTAATTTAAGTGGTAGAGATGACTTTAGGCAAACCCTACTAACTGCGCCCAAATGCAATGGATATATATCCGGTTTTAATGAATTAAGTTATATAGGTGGCATTTTTATTTTGAAAAAATTAATTAGGAATTAATATGATTAAAGCAATTATTTTTGATTTGGATAATACACTTGTCGATTTCATGAGAATGAAAGAGAGAGCTATTGAAGCTGCTATTAAAGCTATGATAGATTCAGGATTGCCACTTACATTTCAAGAAGCAAAAGAAAAAATAAATAGTATCTATAGGGAGCAAGGCATAGAATATCAGAAGGTATTTGACCAACTTCTTCAAAATGAGCTAAATGAGATTGATCATAAGGTACTTGCTGCTGGAATTGTGGCATATAGAAAGGCACGTGAAGCTGAATTAACTCCTTACCCTCATGTTTACTCTACTCTCGTTTCTCTTGTAAAAATGGGACTTAAACTTGGAATAGTCTCAGATGCTCCCATGAGAGAAGCTTGGCTTAGATTAGCATCTCTAAATTTTCATGTCTTTTTTGATGCAGTAGTTACTTTTGAAGAAACCGGTAAAAGAAAACCAAGTCCGGAACCATTTCAAGCTATTCTAAAAAAACTCGATATTAAACCTGAAGAATCTTTAATGGTTGGTGATTGGGCAGAAAGAGATATCGTAGGAGCTGCTCTAATCGGTATGAAAACAGCTTTTGCTAAATATGGAGATACTTTCAATACAAGAGAACATAGTGCTGATTTTGAGTTGAAAGACGTTCAGGAACTTATAGATATAGTAAAGGAATTAAACAAGTTATAGATTTTGCTTAAACAAGTTCCTTAGTTTCTCTTTTTTAGTTGATTATTTACAATAGTATATATATTTTAGCTCAAGTCAGTAGCGAGATAATCGTATGAAGGACTTTGGTCTAAAAAAATTATATTATTCTATAAGTGAAGTAAGTAAATTATCCGGTTTGGAGCAGTATATACTCCGTTACTGGGAAACCGAATTTGACCAGCTCAAACCCGGGAAAAACCGCGCCGGCAATAGAATATATACTAATAAAGATATAAAATTAATTATTTATATTAAAAAGTTGCTCCGCGAGGAAAAATATACAATTGAGGGAGCAAAAAAGATTTTAGAGGATTTCTCTTCTCACAGCGAGATTCCTTCAAGTAAAGATATTTTTGAAAAAATTGAAATACCACCTGAAATTGAAAATGAAAGAAACCTCAAGAAAGATTTAGAAGAAATTAAAAAAATACTTATTTCTTTTAGAAACTATTTGTAATAAGCTCGGAACGTAGCGCAGCCCGGGTAGCGCACTACCTTGGGGTGGTAGGGGTCGCGGGTTCAAATCCCGCCGTTCCGACTACTTAGGCACATTGGATATGTGCCTTTTTTATTTTATTTTGA
>JBAYVI010000049.1:0-19585 GCA_041674625.1 Melioribacteraceae bacterium
AGCAGGAGATCAAGGTAAATTTGCAATTACACCAATCTTACATAATACGTATGGAAATAATGAAGGATGGGGAGAGTTCTGGGCAAGTGATATTCCACTCACATTCCCGAACGCAACAAGCTTTGATTGGCAGCAATATTATGTAGATGTTCCTATTAGAGAAGGCGCAAAATCATTATCTGTCAGATTGCATCCATTAGGACAATTTAAAGGAACGGTTTATTGTGACCTTTTAGAAGTAAAGAAACTTGATCTTGTTGGTGTTGATGAAAATAGTGTAGTCCCTGTTGAATATGCGTTACAACAGAATTATCCAAACCCATTCAATCCAACTACAATAATTACTTATGCATTACCAAAACAAGGTGTAGTAAAATTGAAAATATATGATATGTTAGGTAGAGAAATCAGAACATTAGTAAATTCTGATCTTCCTGCCGGAGTTCATAAAGTTCAGTGGGATGGTAATAATGAAAGTGGTATTAGAGTATCAAGCGGTATGTATATATATAGAATAGAAGCAAATGATTTTGTACAAGCAAAGAAGATGCTTTTAGTAAAGTAGTATTTTTATGGGCTGCTGAAACATGCAGACCGTTTAATTTCATTTTATTGAATAAATTTAACAGCGAAATATTATGTTCGCAGAAAGAAGAAATTATCTATTTGTACCAATCTTCTTTCTGCTATTTGCAGTAAATATATTTGCGGGTACCACCGGTAAGATTTCAGGTAAAGTTACTGATGCTAAAACGGGTGAACCTCTTATTGGTGTGAATATAATTATCACCGGGACTAATCTTGGTGCAGCTACGGATATCGATGGAAATTATTTTATAATTAATATTCCGCCGGGAACTTATGAATTAAAGGCATCTTTAATCGGTTATTCCACAATAATTAATAAAGATGTAAGAGTGTCCGTAGATAAGACTACAAAAATAGATTTCGTTTTATCTGAAACCTCCGTAGAGATTAATGATATTATAGTTACAGCAGTCAAGCCAATAGTTCAGAAAGATTTAACATCAACTGAGGCTAAAGTAAGCGGCGATCAAATTTCTATGCTTCCATTAGAGGACGTTCAGTCGGTAGTTAATCTTCAAGCCGGTGTTGTAGATGGACACTTTAGAGGCGGTAGAGCAAATGAAGTAAAGTATCTTATTGATGGAGTTTCGGTCAATGATGCTTTTTCAGGCACTTCAGCTTTGGAAGCTGAAGTTAATAGTATTGAAGAACTTCAAGTTCTTACCGGTACATTTAATGCCGAATATGGAGAAGCACTATCGGGTATAGTAAACCAAGTAACTAAAATAGCGGGTAATTCGATAGAAGGAGATTTCTCTGCTTACACTGGGGATTATGTTACCAACAGAAAAGGTCTATATCAAGATATAGAGAAAATTTCACCAAAGGATGTTTATAATATTCAAGGAAGTTTAAGCGGTCCAATACCGGGAGTTGAAAAACTTCTATCGTTTTTTGTATCTGGTAGATATGTTTATGATTCAGGGTTTCTTTATGGAAAGAGAATGTTTAATCCATCTGATTCATCAAATTTTTCTGCTAATAATCCAAATGATTGGTATGTCGGTAATACAGGAGATAATAGTTTTGTCCCAATGAATGATAGTAAAAAACTCTCATTACAGGGCAAGCTCTCTTTGAACGTTGGAGATGGAGGTAAGGGAATAGTCATTAATACTTTGTATCAGGATCAGGAGTATAGAAATTACGATCATCGGTTCAAATTGAATCCTGATGGTAACTATTCAAATTTTCAAACAAGTTTATTATATAGTGCAAGCTATACATATATACTCGGCAATTCTGCATTTATTGACTTAATGGGTTCTGCATTTTCTACTGAGTATAAACAATATGTTTATGAAAATCCATTAGACACCCGGTACGTTAATCCTGAAAGAATGAGAGACGTAAGCGGTAATGCATTTCTGACTGGAGGAACTGAAAACTGGCATTTTAATCATAAAACAACAACATATTCAGGCAAAATAGATTTAACTTGGCAGATAAATAATACACATCAAATAAAGACAGGTGCTGAATATAAATATCACGATCTTTCATATAAAGATTTTCAAATTGTTATAGATGCTTCTACAAATTATATTCCGACTTTGCCTTCACCCGGTGCATTTAATTATAATAATTATAATGCTAACCCTGTTCAGATTGCGGCATATTTTCAAGACAAAATAGAACTTGATTATTTAGTTATTAATGCAGGAGTTCGGTTTGATTATTTTGAACCAGATGGAAGTTATTTAAAAGATCCGGATGTTATCGCTCAATTGGATGATTTACTTCCACCATTTCCTGACTCATTAATGGGTAAGGCATCAGCTAAATATCAATTCAGCCCTCGTATTGGTATCTCTTACCCTATAACAGATAAAGGTGCTATTCATATTTCTTATGGACATTTTTTCCAGATACCGGCTTTTGAATATTTATATCGAAATCCGAATTTCAGAATCCCTCTTACAGGCGATTTCCCTGAAAATATTGGTAACACTATCGGAAACGCTGATCTTGAAGCGCAGCAAACAGTGATGTACGAAATTGGACTTCAACAAGAATTAACAACTAATTTCGGTATTAATGTAACAGCTTATTACAAAGATATTAGAAACCTTCTTGGTACAGAGATTCATATTAAAAATGAATTTAGAAAATTCTCTAAACTTATTAATAGAGATTATGGTTCAGTAAAAGGGTTTACAGTATCATTTGAAAAAAGATTTAGTGATGGAATAGGAGCAAGTTTAGATTACACATTTCAGATTGCCAAAGGAAATGCCTCCGATCCAAATGACGCTTTTAATAAAGCACAATCAAATCCACCGGTTGAATCTAATAAACAGTTAGTTCCATTAAATTGGGATAGAAGACATTCATTAAATTTTACAATTACTGCGGGTACACCGGGTGATTTTATTGCAAGTGCTATTGGAAGACTTGGTTCCGGACTACCTTATACTCCTTCTGTTCAGAATCAAAGAACAGGATTAGAAAATAGCGAAACGCGTCCAGGAATCTTTAATGTCGATCTCTATCTTACAAAATATTTCAAAGTCTTCGGCAGGGATATATCTGTATTTGCAAAGGTTTACAATTTATTAGATACAGCAAATGAGTTAGATATTTTTAGTGATACAGGAAGAGCCGGTTATACATTAGAATTAACACGTGCTCAGGAAGCTCCTAGAGGAGTAAATACATTATCAGAATATTTCACAAGACCTGATTTTTATTCAGCACCGCGGCAGGTTATTGTCGGTGCATCTTTCAGTTTTTAATCGGGAGGAAAAGGTGCGAATTAAAAATTTATTTATTATAGCTTTTTTACTAATTACATCAATAAGTATTGCTCAAATAAGAGTCGATAAAAATAAGGGAGACCATAATCAAACCCGAAAGGGATTTATGGATGGTAACCTTGCTGCCACTGTTTATTACAATTTCGGTCAGATTGCCGACTGGCAAAATGAGGCGAGCAGAAGCGGTGTTTGGCCAAAAGGCACTAATCATACATATATTGATGGTGTAGCAATTGTTGTTCAAGCTGAGGCTAAAGACCCTTTAGGTAGAACAATTCATCCACTCGAAACAAATTATTATGAATTTACGCGATATGATGCTGCCACTGGTGTAACTTATGGTTGGTGGCCTTTACCCGGATATGCTGCTCCATATTCTAAAATCCCTGCGAGGAGCGATGTACCGGAAAGCTGGCCTAATACATGGCCCGATCGTTTAAGTGATTACAATGGTTCTTGGAATGGTTTCTTCGGCAAGGGTATTCGAAACGCAGATGTGGAAACATATTTCGTTTTCGATGATAACGAAGATAGAGAATATCTACTTAAAAATAATTTTTCTCCAGATGCCGATGATCTTTTAAGGGGCGGACTTGGAATGCAGGTAAAAGCGAGAGGTTTCCAATGGTCACAAGTTCTGGCTGAAGATGTAATCTTCTGGTATTATGAAATAACCAATATGGGAACTACCGATTATCAGAAAACGCTATTCGCGCAATATATCGACTGGGGTATTGGAGGGCATGATAATTCATCTAATAATGCAGGTGATTATGACGATCTTCTCGATATCTCTTATGCATGGTCAACTGTCCCAACTGGTAGTCCCGGTAACTGGAGCCCTGTTGGTTTAGCCGGATACGCATTTTTAGAAAGTCCCGGTGTTTCTAACGACAGAAAAGACAATGATAAAGATGGTTTGACTGATGAAAGAAGAGATAACGTGGCAACTCGATTTATCGAAAAACCGGAACAAGACCCTTATTTATTAGTTGTCGGTAGAGATACAACTAATTTTAGAACCTTTTATGGTTATTCTTGGAGACCTCATTGGGATGCAGATGAAAATGCAAATTGGAGAGCTTATTCTGATGATAACAGCAATGGAGTTTGGGATAAAGGTGAACCATTAAATGATGATGTCGGTATTGATGGACTAGGACCTTTTGATGAAGGCTATACAGATACTGATCTTGATGGAACTGAGGGAAATGGTAAACCGGATCAAGGAGAACCAAATTTTGGTATTCTTGATAAAGATGAATCAGATCAATTAGGTCTTACCGGGTTTGCAATTTATCCGGTTCACAAATACGAATTAAATAGAGATGAAGAAAACTGGACTGTTTTTTCAAGTCTTCCCGAACCGCATGGGCAATCATTAGTAGGTGTAAACCTTGCAAACTATTTTTCAAGTTATCTATTCGGAATGCTCGGAAGAAACAGTTATTCTGCTGTTACCGGAAATAGTGAATTGACGGGGAGTACTGAACGTTTTTCGATGTCGCTTTTATTCGGCATAGATAAGGATGATCTATTTAGGAGAAAGAAAACAGTTCAGCAGATTTATAATGCAAATTATAGATTTGCAAAACCGCCTGAAAAACCGCTTGTTAAAGCAATTGCAGGCGATAAAAAAGTTACTCTTTATTGGGATGATAGAGCAGAAAAAACTTTTGATGCATTTTATCAGAAATATAATTTTGAAGGATATAGAATTTATCGTTCTACTGAACCGAATTTCCTTGAGAATAAAACTATAACAGATGCGTATGGTAAACCTACCTTCAGAAAACCTATTGCTCAATTTGATTTGATTGATGGGCTTAAGGGTCTTCATCCGATCGATGTAAATGGTGCACTTTTTAATCTCGGTAATGATTCCGGTATTAAACATTCATATATAGATACAACAGTTCAAAACGGTCAAACATATTATTATGCAGTTGCGGCTTATGATCAAGGTTTTACTTCTGTATCGGTTGAAGGTAAATTCCAAGGCATTCCGCCTTCTGAAACAACAACTATTATTAAGAAAGATATAAACGGAAAAATTACTACTGATGTAAATACTGCGGTAATTACGCCTAAAGCACCCGCTGCCGGTTATATTCCTCCTCAAATAGCAGCATTCTTTAATAGCGGTCCAGGAACAGGAAATATTTCTTTGGAAATTCTTGATCCCGATTCTATTAAAAACAATAATACATATCGGTTACTCTTTAAAGAAAATACTCGTTATAATAATGAGTCGAAACCCAAATTTGTTTTAGTTAATTCAACAAAGCAGGATACGGTTCTACCCACTTCAACCTTAGAATCAAGTGAATTAACAACTAAAGTAATTGACGGTATTTCGATGACTATTACTAATGATAATACGGTTGCAGTCGATTATAATGGAAGCAAATGGGATAAGGGAAATAGTAATTATATTGTTGATTTAGGATTTGATTCTCGTTATGCTGCTGCATATAATAGTAAGAGAATTAATTATCCCGCTGATTTTGAAATTGAATTATTGGAAGCTGGGCAAGGTGATCTATCGTTCCCGGCAACTTCATTCAGTAAACCGATTCAATCGAATATAAAGGTTAAGAATACTACAGAAAATAAATATTATCAATTCATTTTTAGAGATGGAAATAATGATGCGTTCTTTAATGATGGTGATGCAATATTTATTGTTATGGGCGATTCAGCAGGGAAGCAGGCAAAAACTTTTAGTGATTTGAGAGTTTCTTGGTCTGTCTCTTTGATAAAGGATACGACTATTGCGGAAGCAAATCAAAGAGCTCCACAAGTCGGAGATGTATATAAATTAGTTACTTCGAAACCGTTTAGAAATGGTGAGTATTTTGAATTTACTGCAAAAGCACCAGATTATGATAAAGAAAAAGCTGTAACAGATTTAGATAAGATTGCTGTCGTGCCTAATCCTTATGTAGGCGCAGCATCTTGGGAACAAGCTTCTACCGAAGTAGGCAGAGGTGAAAGAAAAATATATTTCATTAATCTTCCACGTCAATGTACTATCCGAATTTACACGATTAGTGGAAAACATGTACAAACACTTGAACATAATGCATTAGTTGATAATGGACAGCAAGAGTGGAATCTCATTACAAAAGATGGAATGGACTTAGCTTTCGGAGTTTATATATTCCATGTTGACGCACCCGGATTGGGTGAAAAGATTGACAAATTTGCTATTATTAAATAGTGCGCGGAGCTGATATGCGTATAAAATATTTTGTTTTAATTTTATTATTAATGGGAAGTTCTATATATGCACAGAGTGTTTCTAAGAGTGGAACTACTTCTGCTGCATTTTTAGAAATCCCGGCAGGTGCTAATGGAATTGGTATGGGCGGTGCTTATGTAAGTATGGCAAGTGATGCTTCTGCACTCTTCTGGAATCCTGCCGGTACAGCTTCAATTACTAAATACGAAGCTATACTTAATCATACAGATTGGATTGGAGAAACTAATTTCGACTATGCGGGTATTGTAATTCCGCTTGGCGATCTCGGTAATTTTGGTTTTAGTTTTACTTCTCTTTCGATGGATGATATGAAAGTAAGAACAGTAGAAAAGCCTGATGGCACAGGCGAATATTTTAGTGCTAATGATATTGCCATCGGAATCTCATATTCACGAAATTTGAGTGATCGTTTTTCAATTGGATTTACAGGTAAATATATTCAACAATCAATTTGGAATATGAGTGCTTCGGCTTTTGCAATTGATGCCGGAACTAAATTTCAAACTGATCTTTTTGGTGGTATGGTTATAGGGGCATCAATATTTAATTTCGGTACCCCTATGCAGCTATCAGGAAGAAATACCCGGTATTTTATTAGTGTTGATGATACCAAAATGGGAACGAATGATCAGATACCATCAAATATTGAAATGGATTCATGGGATTTACCATTAACGTTTCAAATTGGTATTTCCACTAATGCTATTAAGACCAATGATTATCGTGTTACAATTGCAGCCGATGCAATACATCCAAATAATCAATATGAGAGTATGAATTTTGGTATAGAAGCTGCATTTATGGAATCGATCTTTTTGCGAGGTGGGTTTAATAACGCGTTTATGAAAGAATCGGAAGGTGGACTTTCTTTCGGTATCGGAGCAAATTCTAAATTATTCCTTTCAAGTGCATTAGTACGTTTTGATTATGCTTATCGTGATTTCGGAAGATTAAAAGATGTTCACACATTTTCTGTGGGACTTAGTTTCTAATTGATATTATGATAAAATATTTACTAATAATATTATTATCTACAAATCTAATTTTGGAAGCAACAGCCGAGCCCGACTCTACTGTTGCTTCTATTGGTAATCTCCGTATCTCTAAAGATGAATTTTGCAATGGATATGAATTAGGCCCATCTTTTTATAAGAAAGAAAAAAATTCTAAGAAGGTATTCCTTGATTTTTTAGTAAATGAAAAACTTCTTGCCTTAGATGGATATTCCAAGAAACTTGATACTACAAAAAGTTATAAAAATATTTATAATACATTTCTTTCCGATATTGCATCAGAAGAGATGTTTAAAAAAGAAATTCTTCCAAAAGTAAAAATCTCTCCTGCTGAGATCGATACAGTCGCAAAACAGAAATTAATAAATCTCAAAATCGATTGGATTTATTCTGATAACCAATCAGAAATAGCATCGATCTCCCGTAAATTAAGTAGTGGTGTAAGTTTCGATTCTCTATGGAATAATCAATTAAACGACTCAATTACTTCAGACGATAGATATTTAAATACTACTCGATTTCAATTGGGAGAAAAAAATTCATTACTTGCATCTGTAATTGATACCTTACAAATAGGAAATCTTTCGCTTCCAATAAAAACGAATGACGGTTTTTATATTGTTCGGCTCAAAAATTTTGATTATCGACTAACTGCTGCAGAAGGAGAAGAGATTAAGATTCGTGAAGAAGCAAAAAATAGTATAAAATTAAGAAAGAGTGAATCTCTTTCAACCGTTTATGTGGATAGCTTAATGAAAAGCTGTAATCCTACTATTAAACGAAAAGCATTCCAAATACTTCGTTCATATCTCGCAAAAAGTTATATATCTAAAGAGAACTATTCAGAATGGAAGCTTAATTCAATTTTAAAAAATGCAGTTAATTTTTATGATAGTCTCGGAATACAATCTTATGCAAAAATAGAATTAATTGTAACAAAGAATGGACCTGTTTCACTTAACGATTTTATGAATTGGTTCCAAGTACGAAGTGATTATATTAAGATGAGAGATGATAGTTTTGAAAATTACTCTCGGTCATTGGAAAATCTTGTGTGGCTTATGCTTCGTGATAATCTGCTTTCAATAGAAGCTAAGAAAAAGGGTTACAACTCTAAAAAAGAAGTTATCTCACAGATGAATTTGTGGAACGATAAAATTATGTATGCCACAGTAAAGAATGAATTGATAAATTCTATCACGCTTAATAAAAGAGAAATAAAAAATAGTGAAACCGAGATCGAATTAAATAAAAAGATTTTGAAGAAATTAGTCGAGCTAAAAAAGAAATATAAAATAAAAATCAATAATAATATTTTGGATTCAATTGAAGTTACCGAAGAAAACAATCCCAAAGCTGTAGATTTCTATTTTGTAAAAAGAGGTGGATTAATTCCGAGAACTCCATATCCTGTATTGGATATTTATTGGACGGGTTGGTTATGAAATTGAAAATCTTAACATCGATTATTTTATTATTTATTGTATCATGCAATTCTGAAAACAGATCTCAAAATGCGGATTTAATTTACTGGTCAGCTAATAACACACAAGAGATGGAATTTGCTACAAAAATTGTAAAAGAATGGAATGAAAAATATCCAGATAATAAAATTCTTTTCCAACCTGTTCCCGAAGGACAATCGAGCGAAGAAGTAATTTTAGCCGCAGTAGTTGGAGAGACTACTCCGGATATCTATTCCAATATGTGGGAAGGTGATGTCGAAGCGTATGCACAAGCAGGTGTGCTGATTCCTTTAGATACTCTGACTGGTTTTATGGATTTCCTCAATGAAAGATGTGACAGTGCTACAATCAAAGAAGTAACTTCATTGGATGGGCATATTTATCAAATCCCTTGGAAGATTAATCCAATTATTCAATTATATAATAAAAAAATATTTAATGAAGCCGGATTCGATAAAGCTCCTCGCACATACTCAGAATTTTTAGAAGCGGGTAAAAGAATTCAAAAAGATTCGGATGGTGATGGTTATGTAGATAGATGGATTGGATATGCGGAGGTTACAGTTACATGGTGGCAGCGGTTTTTTGATTTTTATCCTCTTTATCTTGCCGCATCGGGTGGTGCTCCATTAGTTGAACACAACAAAGCTGTTTTTAATAATGATGCTGCATTAAAAGTTTTTACATTTTTAAGAGAAGTTTATAAAAATAAATATTTTCCTAAAGAACGGATTTCAGCACGGCAGGATGCATTCCTTTCGGGTGCGATTGCTTCTCGATTTACAGGTCCATGGGAGATAGCACATGCTGAGAAATTCAAACCAAAAGGTTTTGAATATGATTTCTATCCGATGCCGGTTCCAGATGATTTTAAAAAGCCTTCATACACTTATGGTGATCCTAAGAATATTGTGATATTTAATACTTGCCCTAATCCCTCTCTTGCATTCAAATTTATAAAGTATGCACTTAGTGAAGAAAGTGATTTAATGTTCTTAGAGATTACCGGACAGCTACCGAGGAGGAAAGATTTAGATATTAATAAGTATTATGAAAACTATTTTGAAAAAAATCCCAAGATGAAAATCTTTGCAGCACAAGCAAAATATGTAAGAGGAACTGACCAATCACCTGTTCTAAAAGAAGTGTTTGACTTAATCTCTCAAGAATATGAAGCATGCGTAATTTATGGTGTAAAGACACCCAAACAAGCATTAGATGATGCCGAAAAGGCAGTTAATCTATTATTTATTAAGTAAGGTAAAATGAAAAAAAAATATCTTCCATATTTTTTGGTTTCTCCATATCTGATCCATTTCGCGATCTTTGTCGCTTTCCCGGTTGGGTTTTCAATTTATCTTACTTTTAATAATTGGAATATTATTGCTCCAATGGAATTTATTGGACTTGCTAATTACAAAAGATTATTTAGTGATGCGACCTTCTGGAAGTCACTACTAAATACCCTTATATTCTTAGTCATCCATATTCCTTTGCAAATTTTAATTGCATTATTCTTAGCAGAATTATTGAATCAAAAAATTAAATTCAGAGGATTTTTTAGAGCTGCATTTTTCCTCCCTGTAATAGTATCAGGTGTAGTTGTAACTATTTTATGGCAACAGCTATACGGTTTCGATACCGGGTTATTTAATCGTTTATTGGTAAAAATAGGACTTGGAAAAATTGGCTGGCTTACTGATCCAAGCATTGCAATGCCTGCCATTGCGGTAATGGCTACGTGGAAAAATGTCGGGCTTTACGTTATTTTATTTTTAGTAGGACTTCAGACTGTACCTCCACAGTACTATGAAGCCGCTGATTTAGAAGGAGCAACTCACTTTCAGAAATTCTTTAAGATTACTTTGCCAGTAATTAATCCTACCATTTTTATGGTTGTTGTTCTTTCTACGATTGGAGGTTTTTCTCTGTTCATTGAACCGTATGTTATGACAGGTGGAGGTCCGCTAAACAGCACTATCTCGGCTGTTTTGTATATATATAAACAAGGCTTTTTCTATTACCACATGGGTTATGCGGCTACTCTTGGATTCTTTTTCGCAATGATAATTCTTGCAGTAGTAGTTATTCAAAAAAGATTAGTGGAAAAGGATAGATAATATGAAAAGAATATTTTACTATATCTTTCTTTTTGTCGGAGCTATTACTTTTCTTTATCCATTTATATGGATGATAAGTGCTTCAATTGCACCGGAAAATGAAATTGGAAATTTAATTTTATTCCCTACGCAGCTTAATTTTAATAGCTACAAATTGATGTTTGATAAAATTCCAATTGGACGAGCTTTCTTAAATAGTATGATTGTTTCTTCTTCAATAACTATTGGTGTTCTAGTTTTTGGTTCAATGGTGGGATATGCGCTTTCTCGACTTGAATTTTGGGGACGTGATGCAATATTCTATTTAATAATATTTACAATGACTCTTCCATTTCAGATTACATTAATACCACAATATATATTAATCGTAAAATTTGGGTGGGTCGATTCGTATCTCGGTTTGATAGTACCATATTTAATGAATGCTTTATCCATAATAATGTTTAGGCAATATTTTAAGTCGATTCCACAAGACTTAATAGATGCTGCTCGAATTGATGGATGCGGTGAAATGAGAATAATTTTTAGAATTTTATGGCCTAATTCTATTCCTGCAATAATTACAGTCGGAATATTAACTTTCATGGCTTCGTGGAATGAAGTTCTTTGGGCACTGATTGTAATACGTGATGAATCTATGATGACTATGCCGCAATTAGTAACTTTATTTGCAGTGGGTGGAAGGGCAGAATCTCAACTCGGAGTTAAATTGGCTGCGGCTACAATTCTCGCACTTCCTATTATTATTGCATATCTATTTTTTCAAAAATACTTCATTCAAAGTATGGCTTCAACAGGTTTAAAAGAATAATAATATAAAGGTGATATAGATGGAAATATTTAAATACTCTCAGAATCCTATAATTACAAAGGATCACGTAAGTTTTCGGATTAATAGTATTTTTAATCCGGGTGCTGTAATGCATAAAGATAAATATTTATTAATGTGCAGAATTGAAATGCCTAACGGTAGATCAGCATTATTAAAGGCTTTAAGTGATGATGGTTATAATTTTGTTTTAGATTCTAAACCATCTCTCACTCCTGAAGATAATAAAGATTATTACGAGTATTGCAATTGGGGTATTGAAGATGCTCGAATTACGAAAATAGAAGACACTTATTACATAACATATACAGGATATTCTAAGTATATGCCTGTGGTAATTCTTGCCGAAACAAAAGATTTTGAAAATTATAAAATTCATGGACCGATATCCGAACCCTCTAATAAAGATTGCACATTATTCCCGAATAAAATTGACGGCTACTATTGGAGGATTGATCGTCCTTCAGCAGAAAGACGTCATGATATGTGGATTAGCAAAAGCCCCGATCTTATTCATTGGGGGGGCTATAAGTTCTTAATGGAACCGACTGCCGGGACTTGGGAAAATGATAAAATCGGTTCTTCGAGTACTCCGATTAAAACTAAAGATGGCTGGCTAATGCTTTATCATGGTGTTCGAGGATTTGGAATATCCACACTTTATAAAATTGGTGCTGTTCTCCTTGATCTAGAAAAACCATGGATTGTTAAAGGAAGAACTACTGAACCATTTTTAATACCTGATCTCGATTATGAAAGAATCGGAGACGTCCCAAACGTGGTATTCGCATGTGGATGGATTGAAGAACCTAATAGAAAGTTGAAAATTTATTATTCTGGTGCGGATCAGAATATATGTGTAGCTGAAACTTCTATTGATTATCTAATCTCTCTTTGCAAATAATATAGGTTATTCGATGAAAATCAATTGTAAAAAATATTTTTATATTATTCCTTTTCTGTTTTTATTTATTCAGTGTCAAGCACAACAGAGATTAACTAATCCGGATCATTTAAATCATCTATATGAGTCAATCGAAGTTAAAGGTGTAGAGATGGGGATTACTCATATTTATTGCGATTACCCCGAATATAATTGGACTGGGGATGATGATGAAGGAGTTGCATGCGTCGATGATGTTGCACGTGCTTTACTTTACTATTTAAGAACAGGGGATCTTGAAAGAGCTAAAAAACAGATAGAATTTGTTCTTTATATGCAAAATGAGAATGGTTGGTTTTATAATTTTGTGTGGGATGATAATAAGATTAATAAAACACACCAAAATAGCGTAGCCGAAGCTAATTGGTGGACTTGGCGTGCTATGGTCTCTCTTGTAGAAGGATATAATTATTTCAAAGAGATAGATAAACCGCTCTCAGAAAAGATACTTTCATCTATTACTAAAACTATCGATGTAATGAAGAAAGAGTTTAAGTATGGGAAAGAGACTACAAACTTAGATGGATTTATTAGACCTACTTGGCTGCCTCATAAATTTGCCGCAGATCAATCCGCTCTAATAATCACGACACTTTCCCTGTATTACAATATTGTTCCGGATGAATTTGCCATAAAAGTGATAAATGATTTTGCCGAAGGAATTATTTTAATGCAGGAAGGTGATGAAAATACTTTCCCATATAATGCATTTATGAGCTGGGAAAATCAATGGCATGCTTGGGGTAATACACAGTCTTATGCTCTATTAAAAGCTTATGAAATTACGAAGAATAAAAAATATCTTCACTCAGCTCTCAAAGAGATCGAAAATTTTTATCCGTTTTTATTAAAACGTGGATTTTTAAATGAATTTTCCATCAAGAAAAATAATGGAGAAACTTTATTAAAAGAAGAAAGGCAATTTTCACAAATCGCCTATGGAATTAATTCTATGGTGATGGGTACTTTAGAAGCTGCAAAAATTACAGGTAATAAAAAGTATTCTCAATTGGCAGCGACAATTGCCACTTGGTTTTTTGGTAATAATCCCGCCAAAGCTCAAATGTATTTTCCTAAAACAGGAATGGGGTATGATGGAATATCCGGTATTAATGATGTGAATAAAAATTCAGGTGCTGAATCTACTATCGAAGCATTGCTTGCTCTGCAAGCTATTGAAAATAATGAAACAGCAAGTAAAGCATTACATGAGTTGATTAAAAATTATGGGGATATTTATGGGAATTAGAAAGACAGGTATTGTATTAAAACCAGATATGACTAAATCAATCTTGAAACCACTTGAGCCGGGGAATAAAGAAAGAATTAATAAAATTATTTCGCGAGTTATTTCTTTATCGGAAGAACAAGTTATTAATGAATATGAATTTGTAAAGAAATTATATATTTCCAGACATAAAAATACTGAACAAAAATTTTCGAATCGATTTAACGGGCTTGTTGAATACGTGCCACAAAAAAATGAATTTAGTGCAACAAGGCAAAAATTAATAGGCTCATATTTTGTTTCTGAATATACTTTAGAATGCGCAGCGTTATTCAATCCATCAATGGTCTGGCATCCGAATCAGTTAGGATTAAAAAGTGGCGAAAAAAGATTTATTTTAAGTATGCGTGCCACAGGTGAAGGGCATATCTCCTCTTTGATTTTCAAAACAGGGATTGTTAATTCAGAATCAAAAATAATTATGAATGAAGATTCTCTTTTTTGTGAAATGCCTGAAATTAAATCTTATAGCGAAAATCAATATGAAGCACAATTCGATAATCAAACAAAATTATCCGAACGAGTTATGTTCCCTCAAATGCCTGCTGAATCAAATGGAATTGAAGATGCCCGCTTTGTATTGTTTGAGGAAAATGGACAGCAAAATTACTATGCTACTTATACAGCCTACGATGGACATAACATCACAACACAACTACTATATACAAAAGATTTCTTAAACTTTACCATAAAAAAAATGACTGGTAAAGATATTAAGAATAAAGGTATGGCACTATTTCCTCGAAAAGTGAATGGAAAATATGTTATGCTTTCGCGTCAAGATAATGAAAATAATTTTATAATGTATTCGGATAAGATTGATAACTGGGACTCGAAAGAGTTATTAATAGAACCGAAATATCCGTGGGAATTCTTTCAGATTGGCAATTGCGGTTCACCCATTGAAACAGAAAAAGGATGGTTATGTTTAAGTCATGGTGTCGGAACAGCGCGTAGATACACAATTGGGGCATTCCTTCTTGATAAAAATAATCCTTCAAAAGTAATCGGGAGATCAAAAGAACCTATATTAGAACCTGCCGAAAATGAAAGGAATGGATACGTCCCGAATGTTGTCTATTCCTGCGGGGCAGTTCTTAACGGAAAGGACTTAATTATACCATATGCAATGTCAGATTACGCGAGCAGTTTTGCTGTTATCGATATAAATGAATTACTAGAAAAATGTGTATAAAAATGAAAATGTATTTATTGATATTTTTATTTCTTCCAATTCTTCTTTTTTCCCAGAATAATCTCAATCCGATATCATTTGATAAAAATGCTAAAATAGAAGTAGGCAGTAATTTTGTTGGTTTAGAATTTCATAAAAGTAGACCGCTTCCGCAAAGAATTAGTTTTTATTATCCTTTAGCAAATAGCGTTGATGTCAGTACCGACTACTGGTATAGAGATACAACCTTTGCTATTAAGGGATCGGTGGAATTTGGTAACGAAAAGATCGATTTAACAAATGAATTATTCCCATTCACACTTACTCCATTCTATGTTGGTTTCAAGAAAGATTATAGTGATAAGACAATTAAGATAACATATCATTTTACAGATAAAACTCGCTCTGCTGTTATTACATATACTATTATCAATAAGAGTGATAAATCAAAGAATGTAAAATATAACTTAGAAAATAACCTTTCCTTAAAAACATCTCATACATTCGCTTATAAAAATGATTTTAGATATGAGACGAAAGAAAATAAATTATTTGTTGCTGAACATTTATCTAATGAAACTGGACAAGCAGTAATATATATTTTATATCCTGACGAAAAACCTTCAGAAGCTAGATTAAATCAAGATTGGTTATCACAAAAATTTGAAAAAGAAGTAGCATCCGGTGATTCCCTATCTTTTGTGCAAATTATTGGCTCTTGTAAAAAAGATGAATTACTAAGTATAACAAATGATATTAAGTTGAATTATAAATGGCAAATTAATTCATTCGAACAAAATATTATTTCAAAAATTAGTTCTGCTTCCATTTTTACAACCGGTGATGAAAAACTTGATAGATCGGTTCTTTGGGCAAAAGCAATATTAGAAACCAATAAACATTATATCGATGGTGATATCGAACCGATGCCTTGTCCAGCAGAATATAATTTTTATTTTACTCATGATGTACTTTTAACCGATTTGGCTGCCGCCAAATTTGATAAGGATCGTGTAAAGAGTGATTTGGATTTTATAATGAAACACTCGGATGATAGTTTGATTATCCCACATGCATATTATTGGAAGGATTCATCTTTCGTAACTGAATATGCTAATCATGATAATTGGAATAATTTCTGGTTTATTATTACTGCTTCTGAATATATGAAGTATTCAAACGATTCAGTCTTCATAAAAAGACTTATGCCTTATGCTAAAAAATCAATTATGCAAGCATTAAAAACAAAGGGTGATGATGACTTGATGTGGTCTTATCGCCCTGATTGGTGGGATATTGGCAGGCGTTATGGTCAAAGAAGCTATATGACGCTTCTATCAATAAAAGCTATACGTTCTTATCTTTTCCTGGCATCTAACTTGGGAGCGAATAATTCCGAACTTATCGAATTTGAAAAAACCGCTAGTAAAATGGAAGTTAATCTTAATTCAGTTCTTTGGAATAAAGATTACAATTATCTGATGAATAACATTGAACCGGGTTTACTTGATACACATTATTACGCTGGTTCACTTCTTGCAGCACACTTTAATGTTGTTGATAAAGAGAAGCTTCCTAAATTAATTCAGACAGCAAAAGCTAAATTAGTCGATAATAAGATTGGTGTTTATACAGTTTATCCAATGGATTTTGAAAATCTGCAAGATGTATGGCATTTAGCAAATAATGAATCGGGTCCAAAATATCAGTATATGAATGGAGGAATCTGGCCTCATTCAAATGTCTGGTATGCATTGGCTCTTGCACGTAATAATGAAAAAGAGGAAGCAATTAGTTTTATTAAAAATACGATGACTATTGATGGAATTATGGAAGGACCTAACGGTCAGCCGGCAATGTATGAAGTAAGAAACAGTAATAAAGAAAACCCTTATGAATATGGCACAATCGATAAACCTCAATTTATGTGGGCGGGCGGTTGGTATCTTTATTCTCTCTATCATATTCTTGGAATAGATAATAATGACTGGAATATTACCTTCTCACCATATATACCGGTAAACTCAAAAATTTTATCATTCGATTTAAATATTAATTCGGAATTAACTAAGGTAACAATTAGTCGTACTGATAATTTTAATCTACTTATTGATGGGAAAAAGTTTAACTCGCTGGTTGTTCCAAAGGATAGAAAAGTAAAGAAAGTTGATATTTCATGCGGGAAATATGATGATTTCCTTTTTCTTGAATGTAATTCAAAATTAGAGAAGATTGATGAAGGAAAAGAAATTATTCTCACTTTAAGTGCGTTTAAAGCGCATAAAAGTTTTATTCGTTTCTATTCTCCTAAAAAACCAGAAGCAATATTTGTTGATAATAATAAGGTTGAACCGGAATTAATAAATGATGAATATATAGTTAGGTTTACACACACAGATACTCAATCACAAATTAGAATAAAAGAGTAACTATGGAAAAAATATCATTAAACAACGGTTGGAGTTTTATATTAAACCCCAAATGCAAAAATTATATCAAAGATTATTCTTCTATCAAAAGCAAAAAATTAGCTGCAAAAATTCCCGGGACAATTCACACTGATTTACTAAAACATCGATTAATTGATGAGCCTTTCTATGCAGATAATGAATTAAAATTGCAGTGGATTTCTGAACTTGATTGGACTTATGTAAAAGAATTTGACTATAAAGAACAGATTAATGGTCACGAAACAATTGTTCTTGAAGGAGTTGATACTATCTCAGAAATATATCTGAATAATACTCTTCTTGGTGTAACAAAAAATATGTTTATACAATATGTATTTCCTATTGCAAAATTATTAAAAAATAAAGGGAATAAATTAAAAGTTGTTTTGAAATCGTCTACAAAATATGCTTTAGCGGAAGAAGAAAAATATGGCAAACTTCCAGTCGCATTAAATTCTTATCGTGCATATATAAGAAAAGCTCAATATTCATTTGGGTGGGATTGGGGGCCTATCTTTGCTACCTCCGGCATCTGGAAAGATGTTTATATCGCAAAAAATAATTTCCCTGAGATTGAGTCTTTTAAATTCGACACCATCGAAGCAACAGAATCTTTAGCAAAAGTAAAAATCACATTTTCAATTAAGAACAAAACTAAAAATAATATTTCAGCTAAAATAAAACTCCAAAACAAGAATGATCTGTTGGAATACTCGATTGAGAAATGTAAAACAAATAATGAATTTATCGCAGCCATAGATAATCCAAGTCTTTGGTGGTGTAATGGATATGGAGAGCCAAATTTATATGAGGTAGAAATATTATTATTAGAAAAAGATGATAAAACGCTAACCTCAATTAGAAAAAAAATTGGTATAAGAACAATTAACCTAAAACTAAAAGAAGATAAAAAAGATGTTTTTTATTTTGTTCTCAATGGAGTTAAGATATTTTCAAAAGGTGTCAATTGGATTCCGGGAGATGCTTTCCTTGATCGTGTAACAGATGAAAAGTACCGTAATCTACTTACCTATGCAGTTGCCGGAAATATGAATATCGTGAGAGTATGGGGAGGCGGTATTTATGAAAAGGATATTTTTTATGAATTATGCGATGAACTTGGTTTATTAATATGGCAGGATTTTATGTTCGCTTGCGGTGCTTATCCAGAAACAAAAGAATTTTTGCAAAATGTTAGCGAAGAGGTCATCTATAACGTGAATAGAATCCAATATCATTCCTCACTTGCTATTTGGTGCGGTAATAATGAAAATGAATGGAACTGGACTAAAGAGCAATTATCGGATTATATCAATATGCCCGGCTATAAAATTTATAGCAAGTTAATTCCAGATATATTAAAGAAAGAAGACCCGAATAGAGCATACTGGGAATCTTCTCCATTCGGTTTTGATGCAGACCCAAATTCACAAAAAAGTGGCAATAGACATCAATGGGATGTATGGAGTAGTTGGATAGACTATACAAAGGTTGTAGAAGATAATAGTTTATTCGTAACGGAATTTGGATTCCAGGGCACTGCTAACGTTACGACTTTGAATAAATATATTCCGAAAACAGATAGAATAATTCATAACAGGCTCTTTGAATTTCATAATAAACAGACTGAGGGAAACGAAAGAGTGATTAGATTTATATCAGCTCACTTTCCGCTAAATACTGATTGGGAAAA
>JBAYVI010000050.1:0-19257 GCA_041674625.1 Melioribacteraceae bacterium
CAGAAGCAGTTCAAGCAACAGCAAGTTCGGCAGCAGAAATTTCATCATCATCTGAAGAGATGGCAGCAGGTGCTCAGGAACAAAGCGCACAATCTACAGAAATAGCCGGTGCAGTCGAAGAGATGACAAAGACAATCTATGAGACTTCACGAAATGCAAGTGAAGCATCAAAAAATGCAATTTTAGCTCGTGAAAATGCCGGATTAGGAGTGGAGAAAATTAAAAAATCTAAAGAAGGAATGGATAGAATTACCGTTTCATCTACTAAGACAGGCACAATTATCAATTCATTAGCAAGTAAAACTGATCAGATTGGTGAAATTGCGCAAGTGATTGATGATATAGCAGATCAGACCAACCTACTAGCACTAAATGCTGCTATAGAAGCAGCAAGAGCTGGAGAGCAAGGACGTGGTTTTGCTGTTGTTGCAGATGAAGTAAGAAAACTTGCTGAACGCACAACAAAAGCTACAAAAGAGATTGCAGAAACAATAAAAGCAATCCAAAAAGAATCTAAAGAAGCAAATATATCTATGCGTGAAGCCGGTGAATCAGTTACAGAAGGAATTAAATTAACTCAAGAAGTAGAAGATGTACTTATTTCAATTAATGATAATGCAAAATATGTTGCATCGCAAATTGATCAAGTTGCCGCTTCTAGTGAAGAACAGAGTTCCACAAGTGAACAGATTAGTAAGAATATTGAATCAATAAGCACAGTAACGCAGCAATCAGCTTCTGGCATTCAACAAATTGCTCAAGCTTCTGAGGACTTAAATAGACTTACAGTAAACCTTCAAGAATTACTAACAAAATTCAAACTTTCTAATAGTTATTCATCACTATCAGTTAGAAAAAATGGAAAATTAATAAACACATAAAAGTTGGGAAGTATGATAAAAAAAATTAGTTTAATTATAGTTTTTGCTAGTACATTTATAATTGCACAAAATGAAACCGCCGAATTGAAAGTTCAATTCGGTGGTTACATTAATTGGAGTGGTTATTTTGATTCACGTCAAACTGTAAGTTTGAGAGAAGGGCATTTATTATTGTATCCTTCAGCATCAGCTTATGACAAAGAAGGAAATGATATAAACGACAAGGCAAGTCTAAATTTCTTATCGATTCAATCAAGATTAAATAGCAAAATAACTGGCGCTGAAGCATTCGGAGCAAAAATTACAGGATTTGTAGAAGGAGAATTTTTTGGAACAGCAGAAGCTGATGTAAATGGTTTGCGATTACGCCATGCCTATATATCTTTTGATTGGAAAAACTCATCATTGCTTTTTGGTCAGACTTGGCATCCCTCTTTTGTCCCAGAAGCATTCGCTCAGGTTGTTTCATATAATACAGGGATACCATTTCAGCCATTTTCCCGAAATCCTCAAATTCGGTTTACTCAAAAATTTGGGAATTTAAAATTAATGGCGGCATTATTAACGCAAAGAGATTTTACAAGCAATGGTCCTAATGGATTTAGTTCTTCTTATATGCGTAATTCTGTCATTCCAGAAATCAATTTCCAAGCTCAATATAATTCAAGTTATGTAACGTTTGGTGCGGGGATAGGTTATAAATCACTTACTCCACGTATTGAAACAATTAAAAAAATTAAGACCGATGAAAAAATAAGTACTATTACAGCAGTAGGATTTCTAAAATATAAAAATAGTGATTTTACATTCCTTGCTAAAGGGTTTTATGGCGAAAACAGTACTGATTTATTGACTTTAGGTGGGTACGGAGTTTCATCAATAGACACAATTACCGGGAAAGAAACCTATTCGAGCATCGATGTAATTTCATTTTTAACTGATATCTATTATGGAAAAGAGTTTCAAGTTGGATTATTTGCAGGATATTCAGAGAACTTAGGTTCAAATGATAAAATAGTCGGTAAAATTTATTCGAGAAATGAAAATATAGAAAATCTCTGGAGAGTAACTCCTAGAATCCAATATAATTTTAGCAAAATAACCTTAGCAACCGAATTAGAAACTACGGTAGCTGCCTATGGCAAATTAGATGAATTTGCAAAAGTATTAAATTCAGAGAAAGTAACAAATACTCGTTTAGTGCTATCAATTTTTTACTTTTTTTAATGATGCGCTAAATAAGTCCATAAAAAACTCGATAATAATATAAAACCAAAGGAAGAATAGATCGTGGCCTTTTTAACGTGGAATCAGAATTATAGCGTAAAAGTAAAAAACTTTGATAACCAGCACCAACGGTTATTTGATTTAATAAATAGTCTTCATGATGCTATGAGTACGGGAAAATCAAATACAGTAATGGGTCCAATTATTTCAGAATTAGTGCTATATACAAAAACTCATTTTAGGAATGAGGAAGAGCTTTTTGCGAAATATAATTATCCGGATCGTCTAAAACATGTTAGTCAACATGCAGAATTTGTAAAAAAAATATCTGAATTTGAAAAAGAGTTTAAAAATGGAAAAAAGGGACTTTCGATAGAAATATTAAACTATTTAAATAAATGGTTATTAGAACATATTAAACAAACAGATAAAGCTTATTCGGAATTTATGAATAAGAATGGAATTAATTAATTACATGGAGGTAATGTGAAAACAAAGAGTGTTGTATTATTTTTTATTTTATTTCTTCTAGCTGCAATTAAAGTGGATGCAAAAATTGTAATTCCTGGTGGCGAGGAAGAATATTTACCAATGGCAGAAGTAATGCCTGAGCCTGTTGAAGGGATGGCGGGAATAATGAAGAAAATGGTTTACCCACCTATTGCAAAAAGCGCTGGTATGGAAGGAAGAGTAATTGCTATGGCCTTTATTAATGAAAACGGCGGAGTAGATGATGTAAAGATCATTAAAGGTCTCGGCGGCGGATGTAATGAAGAAGTAGTAAAAGTACTAAAAACCAGTAAGTTCAAACCGGGCGTAAATGAAGGTAAACCAGTTAAAGTAAAATTAACAATGTCATTCTTATTCAAAAAATAAAAAGATAAAAATTATGAAATCGCTAACAGATCTAAAATTTAAGTCAAAATTACAACTTTCTTATTTATTACTAGGTTTAGTATGTACTGTGGTTTTGGTAAATGACTTATACCAGATGTGGCGGATAGACGGTGTTAAAGATAATATCTATTCTGAATTTATTGAACCATCTAATGAAGTGGATAAAATCTATACCCAATTTGAATCTACAAAAAGCACACTACTAAAATTTTCAATTTCTGTATTTGAATCTGATTTTGATTCTGATTTAAAATCATTAATGAAAACTAAAACCTCGATAGATACTTCACTGGCACATTTGAATGAAAAGTATAAAGGTAGCGAAATTGAAAAATACTTGGAGTCAATAGATAAGACATGGGCAGATTATAAAATGCTCGTAATTGACGGTACAATAAGTGCCGCTGCTATTAAAGATTTTGATATCGCTGCAGAAGTGGCTTCAACTTCCGGGAAAGAGATTGGGAACAAACTGCTAATTGATTTCCAGAATATTAATGAATTCTTAGATGCAAAAGGGGAAACATTAAATACAAAACTTTCTGATATAGTATCTACTTCTCGAATAATCTCAATAATTGGAATGATTCTTGGTTCGTTAATTTTCTTATTTGCATTCACGAAAGTAACTGCGATGCTTACAAAACCAATTGCACAATTGAAGGAAAAAATTTCTAAGTTTTCAGTTGGAGATTTTAATGAAAAAATTGTTTCAGCTACTAAAGATGAATTTGGTGAATTAGAACAGATGATGGAAAGCCTAAGAGTTTCTCAAGTAGAAAAAATTAACGCCGCTTATGAAATTTCCAAAGGCAATCTTTCTGTTAGTATAAATGAACTTTCGGATAAGGATAATCTTTCCAAAAGCTATAAGGTAGTAATTGAAAATTTATCTAATCTAAAGAAGGAATTATCTTTTGTTACCGATGAGATAGTTGGTGGAAAGTTAACAACTCGAGGAAAAGCCGAAACATTTAATGGTGCTTTCAAAGAGATAGTAGTTGGAGTTAATTCAACATTAGATGCACTATTTTCTCCGATAAAAGAAGGTGTTGATGTATTAGCAGAGATATCAAAAGGTGATTTTACTGCAAGAGTAAAAGGGAATTATAAAGGTGAACACCGAATGATTTCAGATAGTATTAATACTCTTGGAGAAGCAATTTCTGATATTCTTAGAAATATAGCCGAGATGGTTAATACAACTTCATCAATAAGCGAGCAGATTTCTTCATCTACTGAGCAGATGGCAGCCGGTGCACAGGAACAAAGTCATCAATCATCTGAAGTAGCTTTATCAGTTGAAGAGATGACACAAACAATCTTAAATACATCAAAGAATGCAGTAATGGCATCGGATTCATCAAAACGTGCCGGTATAGCTGCAAGAGATGGTGGATTGGTTGTAGAAAAAACGGTTGATGGAATGATCAAAATTGCGTCTTTCGTAGATAAAGCATCTGAAAAAATCCAAGACCTTGGCAAGAATAGCGAAGAGATTGGCGAAATTGTTCAAGTTATTGATGATATTGCAAATCAAACTAATTTATTGGCGCTTAATGCAGCGATAGAGGCAGCAAGAGCCGGTGAACAGGGTCGTGGTTTTGCGGTCGTTGCAGATGAAGTAAGAAAACTTGCTGAACGTACGACCAAGGCTACAAAAGAGATTTCGCAAATGATTGGTAAGATACAATCAGATACTCTAAAAGTAGTTGACTCTATGAAGGAAGGAAGTTCAGAAGTAAATTCAGGAAAAGTTCTCGCTCATAAAGCCGGTGAATCACTTAGAGAAATAATTAAAGTATCAGATGAAGTATTGGATGTTGTATCTCAAGTAGCGGTGGCAAGTGAGCAGCAGAGCAGATCAAGCGAGCAGATTAGCTCAAATGTGGAAGCAATTAGTAAAGTTACAAATGAAACTGCTTCGGGGATTCAGCAGATAGCATCCGCTGCAGATGAATTGAACCGCCTTACAAGTAATCTAAAAAGTTCAATAAATAAATACCAATACTCGGAATCAAAAGATGATAATTACAGCTCAATTAAAAGAAATAGTCTTGTAGCTTAATTAATTTATAATTAAATTTAAGCCGTTAGGATATCCCTAACGGCTTTTTTTGTTTTAAATATCATTTAGGAATAATATGATAAGAAATAAAATATTAGTAATTGAAGATGAAAAAAACCTAAATGACAATATAGTAACACTTTTAACTGAATCAGGATATGAAGTAAAGTCAGCTTTTGATGGATTAAAAGGGATATATTTAGCTAAAGAGTTTAATCCTGATCTAATTTTATGTGATATAGCAATGCCGGAAATTGATGGGTATGAGGTATTAAAAAATCTATTAGAAGATCATTCGTTCCCTTTAGTACCATTTATTTTTTTAACTGCAAAGGTGGAAAGAGAAGATTTAAGACGGGGGATGGAGCTTGGTGCCGATGATTATATTTTTAAACCATTTAAAGCAGCTGACCTTCTAAATTCAGTGAAAACGAGATTAAAGAAACATGAAATTATAATTTCGAAATTAAAGATTTCACCTGATGAAAAAAATAACATCACAAAAAAATATGCTATTGATGATAAGATATTTATTGATTCATCAAGCAATCCGATTTATCTAAAGATATCAGAGATAAAATCCATTGTTGCCGATAACCAATACACGATATTAAATAGCTCCAATAACAAAAAGTACTTTTTAAGAAAAACTATTAAATCATGGGAAGAAGTACTTCCAGCAAAATCTTTTTTAAGAATACACCGTTCAACAATTATTAATTCTGAATATATTTCAAGAATCGAAAAATGGTATAACGGGCAGTTTAGGGTATATTTAAGAGAGCAACAAGAGCCTCTTATGATCAGCAAAAGGTATTCGAAAATTTTAAGAAATAATCTCTAATAAATACTTAAAGAATCCATTCACACCTTTATAGTTCCATTTACAACAAAAACATTTGAATAATATTTAAAATTACATATATAGGATTAGCAATTCTAATAAGCTTCATAGATGTAAACCTCGGAAAGATTACTTCCACAGATTTGTGGAAGTAATCGGTTATTTATATGTTTGATAATCATTAAAAAAGATTTAATTGTATTTTTAATATTCGAGGGTAAGATGAAAAAAGTAATGTTAATTCTTCTAATTTCTACAATAATAAGTGCACAAAAGAAAACAATAGAGCAGAGAGTAGATTCCGTTCTTGCGCTTATGAATTTGGAAGAGAAAGTGGGGCAATTAGTACAATATTCGAGTGGTTGGGCAACCGGTTCGCAAACCGATAGACCAAACGAAAGCAGTTCGGATTTATTAAGAGAAGGAAAGATTGGCTCATTTTTTAATGTTGTTGGGGCAGAGGAAACCAAAGAGCTGCAACGCATAGCAATAGAAGAATCACGCCTTAAAATTCCGGTAATAATCGGTTTAGATGTAATCCACGGATACAAAACAACATTCCCGGTACCCATCGCAGAAGCAAGTTCATGGAATCCTGAATTAGTAAGAAAATCAGCTCGTTGGCAGGCAATTGAAGCATCGGCTGCGGGTGTTCACTGGACTTTTAATCCTATGGTAGATATTGCACGCGACCCACGTTGGGGACGCATTGTAGAAGGAAGCGGCGAAGACCCATATCTTGGCTCTGCTATGGCTGTAGCACGTGTTAAAGGATATCAAGGAGACGACCTATCGGCAAGTAATACCATTGCTGCATGTATAAAACATTTTGCAGGGTATGGAGCTGCAGAAGGGGGACGAGATTATAACACAGTTGATTTTTCCGATAGGACATTCCATGAATTTTATTTAAGACCTTTCAAAGCCGCTGTAGATGCGGGAGCGGCAACTCTTATGTCCTCCTTTAACGAGATAGGGGGAGTGCCTTCATCCGCCAGTCATTATTTATTAACAGAAATATTACGAGGAATGTGGGGATTTGATGGTTTTGTGGTAAGCGATTGGAATTCAATAGGTGAACTTATACCGCATGGAGTAGCAGCTAATCTTAAAGAAGCGGGTGAATTAGGTATTGAAGCAGGTGTTGATATGGATATGGAAGGAAATGCTTATTTCCGTAATATGGTAGAATTGGTTAACGAGGGAAAAGTTTCTAATGCAACTATCGATGAATCTGTTAGAAGAATATTGAGAATTAAATTTAGATTAGGCTTATTCGATGATCCCTATAAATACAATAATGTAGAGACGGAGAAAAAGACTGTCTTAAGCGAAGAAATAATTAAAGCTACGAAAGATGTCGCTTTGGAATCGATAGTACTTCTAAAGAATGATGGATTGCTGCCATTGAAGAAAGATGTAAAAAAAATTGCAGTAATTGGACCACTCGGGCAATCTAAAGAAGACCCATTAGGACCATGGAACCAACAAGGACAGAAAGATTATGTAGTAACAGTTGTTGAAGGAATACAAAAAAAACTTGGAAGTTCTTCCGAAGTAATGTTTGCAGAAGGGTGTAAAATTTTAGGTGAAGATAAGTCAGGGTTCGCAGAAGCATTAGAAACAGCTAAGAAATCAGATGTGATAGTTTTATCACTTGGTGAATCACTTAACCAGAGCGGCGAAGCACAATCTCGTGCTACTTTAGATATCCCCGGAGTTCAAGAGGAATTAGCAAAGGAGCTATATAAGTTAGGTAAACCGATGGTATTGGTATTGATGAATGGAAGACCATTAACAATTAATTGGTTCAATGAAAATGTAAATGCTATTGTTGAATGTTGGTTTTTGGGATTGCAATCAGGTAATGCAATTGCAGATGTTTTATTCGGTGATTATAATCCAAGCGGAAAACTTCCTGTAACATTCCCGAAATATGTTGGACAGGTTCCTACTAATTATAACCATAAAAATACCGGTCGCCCGTTTAATCCAAAAGTACCTGCATATACATCTCATTACAATGATTTTACGCTTGACCCTTTGTATCCATTTGGATATGGACTTAGTTATACGAAATTTGAGTATTCCGATTTGACACTTTCAAAAAATGAAATCAAAAAAGATGAATCGATAAAAGTTAGTTTTACAATTAAAAATACCGGTCAATTTGCAGGTGAAGAAGTTGCACAGCTTTATGTACGTGATTTAGTTGGGTCTGTTACTCGTCCTGTAAAAGAGTTAAAGGATTTTGCAAAGATTAAATTAAATCCGGGTGAATCGAAAACAATTGAATTTTCAATCACACCTGAGAAATTAAAATTCTTTAATCTAGATATGAATTTTGTTGTTGAGCCGGGAGATTTTAAAATATTTGTTGGAGGAAATTCTGTAGATGTAATTGAAAAATCATTTAAAGTAATGGAGTAAAAATGAAAAAATTAATTGCTATAATATTAATAGGATTAGTATGGGGATGTTCATCAGTCCCGATGGAGCATCAAGAAATGGGAAAACAAGTAAAACAAACATTGAAAGCAAATTACATTAAGGAAGTTACCTTAGATTACCTTCTTTATTTACCCCAGGATTATGATGTAAAAGCTAAAGTGCCATTGGTATTATTTTTACATGGTGCGGGTGAACGAGGAAATGATATAGAGAAAGTAAAAATCCATGGACTACCGAAATTAATTGAAGGTGGAAAGGAATTTCCGTTTATAGTAGTTTCTCCGCAGTGTCCATTAGATACAAGGTGGGAGACAAAAGACCTTATAGCGCTGATTGATTTCATTGTTGCGAATTATAAAGTTGATGAAGATAGAATTTATGTAACAGGATTGAGTATGGGTGGAAATGGAACATGGAGATTAGCAAGTGAAATTCCGGAGCGACTAGCGGCAGTGATTCCGATTTGCGGTTGGGGCGATCCATTTACAGTTTGCAATTTGAAGAATATGGGCGTTTGGGCATTTCATGGTGCTAAGGATAATGTAGTTCCGATTGCGGGTACAGAAGAATTAGTTAATAGATTAAAGGCTTGCAAAGGTGAAGTGGAATTTACCGTATATCCAGATGCATGGCATGACTCATGGACAGCAACTTATGATAATGACAAGATTTATGATTGGCTATTAAGTCATAAGCGTAAATGAGTTTAAATAAGTGGATTTATTAGTATAGTATACAGCATATAAAGCCGCTCGATAAAGCGGCTTTATAAATGGAATGATTTGTTTAATTATTTTACCAAATACAAATTGAAGTATTGCCCTTTGAAGAATAACTCAGCCGATTTTGGAGTAGCAGGTTCTTTATAGGGTTTTCCATAAACTCCAAATTCACCAAATGGAGGATTATCCTTTTTCTGAACTAAATAAAAGATATTATCAAAACTTTCCCACCATGTTTTTGTAACTACTTCTTCCGTTCCTATTAAAGGAGAAACGATATAACCGCACCAATAAACAAGTCCCATTCGAGAAATTATAACATTCGATTTTCCTTTGGGTAGTTGATTGTTTATTAAGGTAAGTTCGTCATATTGTGGTTTCGTCATATTAGAAATTACAGGTTGAGATTTATATGCTAATATGGATAATAGCAAATAGATGATAATTGCTCCGATTACTATCCTCTTTTTTGAAGAATTGAATTTAATAATAAAAGCGATTATCGGAATGGCTGAAATATAAGTCATAAAATATAATCTCTGTGCCCATTCAATTCCTATTAGTGGTGAAGCAAATAGAAAAGTAGTTCCTGCAAAAGTTAAATATATAGTCTTTTCTTTTTGTGGAAGATCTATTTGTAAAGTGTATAGATAATATGAATAACCAAGAGCGCAATTAATGATCAAAATATTTATTAACTCATAAATACTATATGAAGGTACAAATGAAAATAATGTTATAAGAACAGGTTCACTGAATAGTGAAGTTAATGCTGATAAAAGGGTCTCCGTTCTTGGTGGGCTAATAATGGAGATAATATAAAAAACTATTATAGGAATTATTATGAGAAGGATTAAATAACGAATAGCTTTTCTAAAGTTTGTATAAAATAATCTTAGTGCGAGATAAAAAATAATAATAGAAGATGCGAATAAAAGTGTACCGAAATGTGTAATAGAAATTAAAATAAAGAAAAGAACCGAAAGGTAAAGATTTCTTTTCCAATTCTCATAAATATAATCAATAAAGAAATATATAAGCCACAAAACAAGGTACAACCCAAAAATGTTTTTTTGAAAATCGGAAGAAAGAAGGAAATAGGTGTAAGAAAAAATTGAAATTGCGGCTACTGATATTTTACTAAAAAATTTTTCATCCGGAATAATTTTCGTAACTATTAAATAAGCCGGTATCAAAGATAAAGGAGGAATTATTGAATCAAATAATCTTACTGCAAAATCGATTGATTCGCTTTGATCAAACCCGGTAAGTAATTTTAATGATATTACTAAAAGAGATTGGAGATAAAAAACTAAAGGAAAATCGTTTAATAATATAAATCCCGATTTAAGGATTGAACGGACTTGAAGTAAATAAAATGCACCATTTGGTCCAGGAATAAATTCAGCACCAAAATTGGTGCTGAATCTAATAGTCATCGATACTAAAATTAATAGAGTAAGAGTAATTCTTTTATTCATTCACCAAATAATAACACGAAATTTTATTCAAAAATATTACACAATTTAATTGATAATAGGAATAAACCAATTCTTATTCGCCTTTTACGTTAATAGCTAAATTGCCAGTGAATTTTTCTAATCTATAAGATATTTTTTTAGGGATACCGGTGAAAGACTCATTTACCGCAGAAATCTGACCAGAAATTTCTCTGGTATAAAGAATTGCATCATTATCGCCTTTAACAATCAAATTTACTTTCCCGGCTTTCATATCCACAACCGAAATGCTTACAGTAATATTCGATTTACTAAAAATAACGGGGGAATCATTAAAATCATCATAATCTTTAACAGTAGCTGCAACACTGTAGGAATTGCTGCCGATATTAACTGCTACACTATTTTTTTCTTCAATTTGAGTAATGCTATTTTCTTCCTCACTGCAGGATACAAATGCAGAAGATACAATAATTAAAAGGAAAAATTTCAATAGATTTTTCATTTTAACTCCTTTTTATTTATTAAATAGATATTTATGATTTTATAGCAAGCTGACCGCAAGCGGCAGCGATATCATCACCCTGTGTATCTCGTAGCATTACCGTAATATTACTATTTCTTAATTCGTCTGCAAATATTTGGATTTTCGAAAATGGAGTTGGTTCCAATTGAGCCGAAATGCCATCAGGCGCCATGTGCTTAATACTATTAAATGGTATTAGATTTATCTTCGATGGAATAGAACTGCATAGCTGTTTTAATGCTATTAAGTCCTCTTTTCTATCATTAATATCTCGCATCATAGTATATTCAAAAGTGATTCTTGTTTTTGTCTCTTTCGCATAATGCTTAAGTGCATCGATATTTTCTTTTAATGAATATTTTTTATTGATGGGCATAAGCTTCGTTCTAATATCTTCAAAACAGGAATGAAGAGAAAAAGCTAATTTAATTCTTATACCTGAAGCGGCTAAATCGAAAATGCGTTGTGGAATCCCCGAAGTTGAAACGGTAATTCGATTACGACTAATTACTTTATTTAATTCGTCAGTAAGAATTTCAAGCGACTTAATTGTATTATCATAATTTAATAAAGGCTCGCCCATACCCATATAAACGATGTTAGTGATCTTATCTTTTCCATATTCTTTAGCTGAAAGTAAGTATTGGTCTATTATTTCACCTGATGTGAGATTGCGCTTGAAACCCATTAATCCTGTTGCACAGAATTTACAATCGAGGGGACAACCGACCTGCGTAGAAACACAAAGTGTATTTCTCTCTTTATCCGGGATAACAACTGATTCAATTTTCCTATCATCAAAGGTTTTGAAAAGAAATTTTTTTGTTAGAGTAGTTGCGGAATCTTGAAATAATTCCAATTTCAGTGCTTCAAGAGAGCAATTTTCTTTTAGTTTCTCTCTAAATACTTTAGAAAGATTATTCATTTTATCGAAATCAAATTCGAGATAATTATAAATCCAATTGTAAATTTGGTTTGCTCTAAATTTTGGTTCGCCTAATTCGGTAATAACATTTTGAAGTTCTGAGAGCGAAAGTCCTTTTAATTGCATTTTAGTTTCATTCATAAAACAAAAATAAGAAAAAAAGTTTTCCAAAAGTATTCAATAATATTTCCTATATTTTCAATAACGAATAAAAACAGGGAGAATCAGATGAATTTTGATTTTACTGAAGACCAATTGATGATTCAGCAAGCTGCACGCGAATTTGCAGAAGCCGAAATAGTACCAACAGCAGTTGAAAGAGATAAAAAAGCAGAGTTCCCAACAGAGATTATAAAAAAACTTGGTGAACTTGGTTTTATGGGGATGATGGTATCACCCGAATTTGATGGTGCGGGGTTAGACGCAGTTAGTTATGTACTCGCAATGATAGAATTTTCCAAAGCCGATGCAAGTGTAGGAGTAATACTATCAGTTAATAATTCGCTTGTATGTTATGGTTTAGAAAAATATGGTTCAGATTTTATAAAAAATAAATATTTGCGTCCACTTGCTAAAGGAGAAAAATTAGGTGCATTTGCATTATCGGAGCCAGAAGCCGGAAGCGATGCCACTCAACAGGCTACTACTGCATATAAAGATGGCGACCACTGGGTAATAAATGGAATGAAGAATTGGACTACAAATGGAACATCAGCGGATTATTATTTAGTAGTAGCTCAAACAGATAAAGAAAAAGCTCATCACGGAATCACTACTTTTATTGTTGAAAAAGGAACTGAGGGATTTACTCATGGTGTAAAAGAAGATAAGCTTGGAATAAAAAGTTCTGATACTTGCTCGCTTATGTTCGAGAATGTAAGAGTGCCAGAAGAGAATATTATTTGGGAAGTAGGAAAAGGATTTAATTTTGCAATGCAAACTTTGAATGGGGGCAGAATCGGTATCGCTTCGCAGGCAGTTGGAATTGCAGAAGCTTCGTTAGATGCATCAATTAAATATGCAAAACAGAGGAAATCATTTGGAACTGAAATTGCAAATCATCAAGCAATTCAATTCAAGTTAGCCGATATGGCAGTAAAAATAGAAAATGCAAAACTTCTTACGCTCAAAGCCGCATCGCTAAAGGATAACGGAAAAAAATACGTTAAAGAAGCTGCAATGGCTAAGTTATATGCTTCAAAGATTGCAGTAGAATGTGCGCTCGAAGCGATTCAAATTCATGGCGGATATGGATATGTGAGGGAATATTTAGTAGAGCGTTATCTTAGAGATGCTAAAGTAACCGAAATTTATGAAGGCACTTCGGAGATTCAAAAAATTGTAATAGCTCGTGAATTATTAAAGGGATAATATGGCAAAACTTATTTCTGTTTCACCTCTTGGAAAAGATAAGATATATCTTAAATATGATGACGGATTAGAGGGCGAATATTCATTAATAAAACTGATGAATAAGTTTGAGTATGAAGAGCTATCGAATGAATTGATGTTCAATTCGGTTTCTGTTTGCCCAAAAACAAATGATGTAACATGGAAGAATGGGAGCTCAATTTGCAAGAATGCTCTTTATAGGCAGCTCGAACTTATGCAAATGGCTCGAAATATAGGATTGGATTTGGATAAAATATGAGAAATATTTTTATAATATTATTTTTACTTATTCTATTCCCGATTTTAATTTCTGCGCAGACAGAATTAAAGAAATGGCAGCCAATTAAAATTAATTATGAATTAAAGACGAATGAAGAAAAGTCGAGTTATTCTACTAGTGGTATTTTTGCTAAAACACTTTCAGGCACAAAGACGTTATATAAATTTTTTATATCAGATTTAGATGGGGATAATTGTCCATTTTATCCTTCATGCTCTGAGTTTTATGTAGAATCGGTTTCAGAGTCTGGATTAGTCAAAGGGACATTTATGTTTGTTGATCGATTTACAAGAGACCTTAATTTTTTCAAATCACGGGAACAGTATAAAGTTATTAAGAATAACAAATTTTACGATCCGGTGGAATATTATATAAGCAATTAATTGCCGGCGGAAAATTGATAAAAAATATTCTATTATTTCTATTTCTATTCGTATCGATATCTTTCGCTCAGGGGATAAATTATTTTTCGATAGAAAGTCATAAAAAATTTGGAAATTATCTTTTTGAGAGCGGCGATTTTATAAGAGCAAATCAAGAATACCGCGAATTTCTTTCTAAACAGGAAAATGATACAATAAGAATTAGATATGCAGAAACACTTTTCCGAATAGAACGATTTACAGAAGCTGCGGATTATTTTAAGAGTGCGTTTTATAATTCATCGTTTGAAGATGAAGCACGACTCGGTTATTTCAAATCACTTTTCTTTGCAGGACTATACGATGATTTCAAGAAAGACCTTGAGATAAATGAATATATCTCTCCGTTATATAAAAACAATATAATGAAACTCAATACTATGACTTATTATTTGGAGAAGAACCCGCTTCCCGATTCGACTGAAATATTAAGTTATTTTGAAGATGAATCCCGTATTAAGATGAGTGAATTTTATTTAAGGAAAGATATCCCACTAAGAAAGAATAGAACGAAGGCAGCCCTTTTTTCAGCTTTGATTCCGGGAAGCGGTAAAGTATATTTAGGTGAGTATGGAGATGGTATTACTGCATTTATTGCTACGGGACTATTGACCTATCTGGCAGTAGATAATTTTAATGCGAACCATAAACTAAGAGGGGCGGTATTTTCTGGACTTGCTTTTCTTTCTTATGTTGGCAATATTTATGGGACAGCACTTGCCGCAGAAAAATTTAATATCGGAATAAAAGTAAATCTCGATAAGGAAATTCGATTTTACTTTAAAGAAAACAATTACTTTTTACCGGAGATAAAATATTGAGAAAAGTAATTTTTTTGTTAATAATCATAATGGCATCAATATTATCGCCGGCGGTTTTCGCTCAAAGCGAGCTTAAAATTCAGAAAGAATATGCGGATAATTTATTTAATTCGGGACAGCTTTTCGATGCGATAACAGAATATAAGCGATTGCAGTTTTTTGATATAGAAGGGCAATATGGATATTATACTAATATACAGATAGGGGAAGCGTACAAAGGGGGAGGAAGATTCGACGATGCAGTAACTTATTTCGCAAATGCTGAACGTACAGCCTCGAATGATTCTCTTCGTTTTGATGCAGCAATAAATGTTATAAGAGTAAATATTCTTAGACGCACAAACGACAATGCACATCAATTACTTGATAAATTAGAAAAGGATATGCGTTATAATGATAGGATGAATGAAATTAATTATTGGCGCGGCTGGAATTATATATTTGAAGATAAATGGTTAGTGGCTTCGATTGTTTTTGAAAAGATTGATAAAAATCATCCACTTGCTTTAATCTCTAAGCAAACAGATAAAAATAAATATTCAGTTAATTTTGCCAAAGTAATTTCTTATATTTTACCGGGATTTGGTCAGTTTTATACAGGCAACTATCTTTCCGGGTTAATGTCAATCGGATGGGTTGGATTAACAGGGTACTGGACTTTAAATTCATTCGTAGAAGAGAGAGTATTTGATGGGTTAGTAGTCGGTAATTTACTTTTTTTACGTTTTTATAGAGGCAATTACCAAAATGCTGAACAGTTCACAATTGAAAAAAATATTGAAGTATCGAATAAATCATTAAAAAATCTACAAAATAACTATCAAGGAATTAAACCGTGAAATTGACCGAAGACGAAATCAGGAAGATTACATTAAGTGCTATCGAAGAGCTTGGTGATAAAGCAACACCGGATAATGTAAAGACAATTGTAAGAAAAGCAGTAGAAAGTTTTGATGCATTACCGAGCGATATTAAAATGAATGAAGCAAGTGGGAGAGCAATTCTTACATCATTTGGATTAAATAAACCGGGAATTGTAGCATCTATAACGAAAGCTATTAGCCAATGTCAATGCGATATTTTTGACTTGAGCCAGAAAATTATGGGAGATTTCTTCACAATGATTATGGTCGTTGACCTTACAAACTCTCCAAGTGATTTAAAGACGGTTCAGGAAGAATTAAGTAAAGTCGCAGAAGAATTAAAAATAAAAATTTATTTACAGCACGAAGATGTTTTTCGTCATATGCACAGGATATAATTATGCCATACGAATTTGATGAAATATTGGAAACAATAAGGATGACGGAAGTAGAACATTTCGACATCCGTACCGTTACACTTGGAATAAGTTTAAGAGATTGCCACGATAGGAATATTGAAGTAACGAAACAGAAAATCTACGATAAGATAATGAAATACGGAAAGAATCACGTAAAGTACGCAAGAGAGATAGAAGCTAAATATGGTATCTCGATAGCGAATAAAAGAATTTCAATTACACCGGTGAGTATTCCATTCGATCCATTCCATGCCGATGAATTTATAGAGATAGCGAAAATATTAGATAAAGCGGCAGAAGAAATAGGAATTGATTATCTTGCGGGATATTCGGCATTAGTACAAAAGGGAATGACTAACGGAGAAAGAGAATTAATCCAATCAATTCCCTATGCTCTGGCTTCTACAAAACGTGTTTGTTCAAGTGTAAATATTGCATCTACAAAAGCAGGTATTAATATGGATGCGATATTGATGATGGCAGAAGCAATAAAAAAGACTGCCGAGCTTACAAAAGATCGTGATTCAATCGGATGTGCCAAATTAGTAGTATTTGCAAATGCAGTAGAAGATAATCCTTTTGTTGCAGGAGCATTTCATGGTATAAGTGAACCGGAAGTTACTTTGAATGTAGGCATTAGTGGACCAGGAGTGGTACTTGATGCTATTAAAGAAGCCGGATATTGCAATACACAAGGACTTGCGGAAGTAATCAAAAAGACAATATTTAAGATAACAAGAGCAGGCGAATTAATAGGTAGAAAAGTCGCCGAAAAACATGGTGTCCCATTTGGAATAGTCGATGTTTCATTAGCTCCAACACCTGCCGAAGGAGATAGTATTGGAGATATTTTAATGGCAATGGGGCTTGAGGATGTAGGCGGACCAGGAACAACTGCGGCATTAGCAATGTTGAATGATTCAGTGAAGAAAGCCGGACTAATGGCAAGTGGTGTTGTTGGTGGTATGAGTGGAGCATTCATTCCTGTTAGTGAGGATATGGGAATGATTCGTGCCGTAGAGAATGGAAACCTAACAATTGAAAAATTGGAAGCAATGACTGCTGTATGCTCTGTGGGACTTGATATGATTGCCGTTCCGGGAGACACAACAGCATCGACAATAGCCGGAATTATAGCAGATGAAGCTGCGATCGGCGTAATTAATGACAAGACCACAGCCGTTAGAATTATTCCTGCTTATGGCAAAAAAGAAGGGGAATCGGTAGACTATGGTGGACTTCTTGGAAAAGCACCGATTATGAGTGTAAAGAGAATTAGCTGTGAGAAATTTATTGGACGCGGAGGAAGAATTCCTGCACCAATGAGAAGTTTAACAAATTAATATCTTTAAATGGAGGGGTAATGAAAAATAAAGGGTTACTAATTGGCTGTGGAGCTGGTGTACTTGTTCTGTTGGTAGTAGTTGGTTTTGTAATGTGGGGAATTGGGATTTATAATAAATTAGTGGGATTAGATGAAGGTGTAAAGCAGGGATGGAGTCAAGTTGAAAATCAATATCAGAGAAGAATTGATCTTATTCCTAATCTTGTATCGACAGTTAAAGGTGTAGCTAATTTTGAAAAAGAGACTTATACGGCTGTTACTGAAGCAAGAGCTAAAGCAGGTCAAACAAAAATCGATGCTACACAATTGACCGATCCGGCTGCATTTCAAAAATTTCAGGCTGCTCAAGATCAATTGAGTGGTGCTTTATCGAGATTAATGGTAACCGTAGAAGCATATCCTCAATTAAAAGCGAATGAGAATTTCCTTCAATTACAATCTCAGCTTGAAGGAACTGAAAATAGAATAGCAGTGGAGAGAATGAAATTCAATCAAGTAGTTCAGGAATTTAATACTACAATAAAGAGATTCCCGGCTTCATTAATTGCAGGATTTACAGGATTTAGCGAGAAGCAATATTTCAAAGCTGTAGTCGGTTCTGATCAAGCTCCTAAAGTAGAGTTTTAATGAAGACGATTTATAAAATTCTTCTGATTACGGTTTTCACTCTGAGTATTATTAATGCTCAGGCAGAGATACCGATATTAAAGAATTATGCAAATGATTATACCGGAACGATATCGGGTGGAGAATTGGAAACTCTTAATTACAGGTTAAAGTCGTATGAAGATACAACTTCTAATCAGGTAGTATTTATGATGGTTTCCACTCTTGATGGATATCCTTTGGAAAGTTATACTTATGAAGCATCAGCAAAGAATAAAATAGGAAGTAAAAAGAATAATAATGGAATTTTATTTTTTGTAGCCAAAGATGATAAGAAGATGAGGATTGAAGTAGGGTATGGTTTAGAAGGAGTTGTCCCTGATGCTCTTGCAAGTTCAATTCTAAGGAATGAAGTAAGACCACATTTTCGAGATAATGATTATTATGGTGGAGTTCAAGCCGGCGTTGATGCGATCATAAAAGCAATCGGCGGAGAATATAAAGCAATTAAGAAAGATGATAAAGGGGATAATATTAAGTTTCCTTTTATCTATATAATAATGTTTATACTATTTATCATTTTTTCGAGTAGAAAGGGTGGAAAAGGTGGAGGTGGGGGTGGTATTGGGAATCTTCTTTTATGGGGAGCACTTTCGCAAGGTATGGGCAGTAGAAGTAGTGGGAGTGGATTCGGTGGTGGCGGCTTCGGCGGAGGTGGATTTGGTGGTTTCTCTGGTGGAGGCGGTGGATTTGGCGGTGGCGGCGCAAGCGGTAGTTGGTAAAATAATACTTTTTTAACCGTTTTTTGACTTGCGCTTAAAAATTTGTTTTGTTATAATTCAGTTAATTGAGATAAACTATACCCAAAAATTAGGAGATTAGTAATGGCAATAATGATAACATCCGAATGCATCAATTGCGGTGCTTGCGAACCTGAATGTCCGAATACTGCAATTTATGAAGGCGGAGCAGATTGGAAATTAGGTCCGGATTCTTTTGGCGCTGATGATTCATCACCAGCCGGAAATACCGGATTTTATTCATCTGATTACTTTTATATAGTACCAGATAAATGTACAGAATGCAAAGGATTCCACGACGAGCCACA
>JBAYVI010000051.1:0-19253 GCA_041674625.1 Melioribacteraceae bacterium
AATTTTGGTATAGAAGTTTTTGGGAGATTATACTTAAAATCTGACAGTTTCATTTTTTCTTCTAACATTATACACCTATATTCTCTTTAGTTAAAAAAATCGGGGAAGGAAAATCCCTCCCCGCATATAACTTATTTTTTTGCTTTCTTTACTGCTTTTTTAACTGCCTTTTTAACTGTTTTTTTTGCAGGTGCAGGTTTATAAATCAATGCTGCTCGAGCTGCTGCCAATCTTGCAATCGGCACTCTGAATGGTGAGCAACTTACATAATTCATACCTACTTTATGACAGAATTCTACTGAATCCGGGTCTCCGCCATGTTCGCCGCAAATACCAACTTTAAGGTTTTCACTTGTCATACGTCCAAGATCAACACCCATTTTAACAAGTTTACCAACGCCTGCTTGGTCTAAGCTTTCAAATGGATCTTTTGCTAAGATATCTTTTTCAACGTACTTAGGTAAGAATTTACCGGCGTCATCTCTTGAAAGACCAAATGTTGTTTGTGTTAAATCGTTTGTACCAAAGCTAAAGAACTCTGCAACAGTAGCAATTTCATCTGCTGTAACGCAAGCTCTTGGTAATTCAATCATTGTTCCAACAAGATAATCAATTTTTTTCTTGTTCTCTTTAAATACTGCTGTAGCAGTATCTCTTACGATTTTTGCCTGAAGTTTTAACTCTTCTACTGTGCTTACTAATGGAATCATAATCTCAGGTTTTACCTTAGTACCTTTTTTGCTAACGTTTACTGCAGCTTCAAAGATAGCCCTTGCTTGCATTTCTGTAATTTCAGGATATTGGATACCAAGACGGCAGCCTCTGAAACCAAGCATTGGGTTAAATTCATGAAGTGACTCTATTTTTTCTTTAACTCTAGAAGCAGGAACACGTAGCTCTTTTGCAACTTCGGCAATCTCTTTATCTGTATGAGGTAAAAATTCATGAAGTGGTGGATCCAAAGTTCTTACAGTTACGGGTTTACCTTTCATCACTTTAAATATACCTTCAAAGTCTTCTCTCTGGAATGGAAGAATTTTTGCTAAAGCTTTTTTTCTTCCTTCTTCATTCTCTGAAAGAATCATTTCGCGGACATGAAGAATTCTATCACCACCGAAGAACATATGTTCTGTACGGCATAGTCCGATACCTTCTGCACCAAATGAAAGAGCATTCTCTGATTGATCAGGTTGATCTGCGTTTGTTCTAACGCCAATAGTTCTTGTTTGATCTGCCCATGTCATTAAATCTCTATAAGTTTTATAAACATCAGATTTAGCAGGAGCTAATTCTTTTGTAATTAATACTTGGATTACTTCTGATGGTCTTGTTTCAATTTGTCCGGCAAAAACTTCTCCGGTTGTTCCATCTATCGAAATATAATCACCTTCTTTTACTACAATAGAACTTGTTTCGGATTTCATAGTAAGTTTATGGTAATCGATATTTAATGAACCACAACCTGCAACGCATACTTTACCCATCTGACGAGCAACTAAAGCAGCATGTGAAGTCATTCCGCCTCTTGCAGTAAGTATACCTTCAGAAGCATTCATTCCCTTGATATCTTCTGGAGAAGTTTCAATTCTTACTAAAATAACTTTATCGCCCTTAGCAGCCATTTCTTCTGCATCTTGAGCTGAGAAAGCTACTTTACCTGATGCAGCACCAGGACCGGCATTTAAACCTTTTGCTAATAATTTACCTTCGCTTATAGCTTGTGATTTTTGTTTAAGATTGAAGATAGGTCTTAATAATTGATTTAATTGATTTGGTTCAATTCTTAATAAAGCTTCTTCTTTACTAATTAATTTTTCTCTTACCATATCTACAGCTATTTTCACAGCAGCAAAACCGGTTCTCTTACCAACTCGGCATTGAAGCATCCATAATTTACCCTGTTGAATAGTAAACTCAACATCCATCATATCTTTATAATGTTTCTCTAAGATTTTGCGGATGGAGTCTAATTCTTTGTAAAGTTTTGCATTATCTTTTTTAAGATCAGAAATAGGAAGTGGAGTTCTTGTACCAGCTACAACATCCTCACCTTGAGCATTAAATAAATACTCGCCATAGAATACGTTTTCGCCTGAAGCTGCATCTCTTGTAAAAGCAACGCCTGTACCAGAATCTTCACCCATATTACCGAATACCATCGACTGAATGTTAACTGCAGTTCCCCAGCTTTCAGGAATTGAATTTAATTTTCTGTAAACGTTTGCTCTTTCGTTCATCCATGATCCGAATACTGCACCAACAGCACCCCATAATTGATCCATTGGATTTTCAGGGAATTCAACGCCTTTAATTTTCTTGATTTCTGCCTTGAACTCTGCAACTAATTCTTTCAACATTTCAGCTGTTAGATCGGTATCCTTTTTAACTTTATTATCAGCTTTCTTTTTATCTAAAAGAACTTCAAATGGATCGTGATCAAGTTTATTTACCGGTTTAAGATCAAGAACTACATCGCCATACATAGCAACGAATCTTCTATAAGAATCATAAGCAAAACGTGCGTTGCCTGTCTTAGCAATTAATCCTTCAACTGTCTTGTCATTTAGTCCAAGATTAAGGATAGTATCCATCATTCCCGGCATTGAAGCACGAGCTCCACTTCTTACAGAAACGAGTAATGGGTTCTTTGCATCACCGAATTTTGCTCCCATCTCTTTTTCTACTTTTGCAAGTGAATCGAGTACTTGTTTCTTTAATTCAGAGGGGTATTTCTTATTATTACCATAATAATAAGTACATAGTTCTGTTGTGATTGTAAAACCTGCAGGAACAGGTAATCCAATATTGACCATTTCAGCTAAATTTGCACCCTTACCGCCTAATAAAGCTTTCATATCAGCTTTACCATCAGCACGCTTACCGCCGAAAAAGTAAACGTATTTAGGTGTTTTTCCTTTTGCCATTAAAAACCTCCAGCAATTAATTAGTTTTGTTGTACATTTTGTTTATTAAAATACTTTCAAATTTTTCTTTGTTCTCTATTTTTAACTCAATCTTAAGATAATAGATGTCTATATCGTCCAATTCTTTTGAATAATTCGTTAGCTTTACAGCATCTTTATGAGTTGTAACTACTGAAAAAGCATTAGTATCGTAGAATTTTTTTCTTATTAATTGAACTTCCTTTTCGGTGTATGTTTGATGGTCTGTAAATATCAATTTATTTGTAAAATCGACCTTATTTTTTTCGAGAACATTAAAGAATGAATATGGTTTTGCAATGCCACAAACAACTAAACTTTTCTGTCCTTGAAATTCGCCAATATCAAAAAACTTATGTGTCTTCAAATCAAATAAACCTATTGCTTCGTAAGATGCAAAAAACAGTTTTTCATTATCTAAATACTTTTTTATCCAGTCAGGTAATTCTATTCTATCCGAAAATTTTCTATTAATAATTATAATATCGGCGCGGTTCAATGAGCTAAATGGTTCTCTTAAAAGACCTAATGGAAGGAGAGCCTTTTCACAATTGCTTTCTTTCAATAAAAACCGTTGATCGATTAACACAATGTCCAAATCTCTATAAATCCAACGATGCTGAAATGCGTCATCTAATACAATACAATCTAGATTAATATCTTTTAAAAATTTTTGTGCTCCCTCTACTCTTCTTTCTGAAACTGCAGCAGGAATATTTAATTCATCAGCCGCCATATAAATTTCATCACCACATATATTTACCGGTACTTTTATTTTCTTACCTTCGGAGACCAAAATATATCCTTTAGAGTCTCTTCCATAACCTCGGCTTAGAACACCAACTTTTAATCCTTGTGATTTTAGGAAAGACGAAACATTCAATACTGTTGGTGTTTTACCACTGCCGCCGACAGTTAAATTCCCAATTGACAAAACCTTAGCCTCCACTTTTGTAATCTTAAAAATCCCATTATCGAAAAGAGAATTACGGATTTTTACAATTATCCAAAATATTAGTGTGAATGGGGACAATATGTATCTAAGAATATTTAACACTTTTAACTATTTATTTCCTTAAGTTCATTTTCTGCTTTCATTATCATTTCATTCGTCTCCTCATAGCTTAATGATTCTTCAATCCAAATTGGATTAGAGTAAGTAACAGTAACAGAAGAGAAAGGATACGGAATTTCAAAACTATCCCAACTATTTAATAACTTTTTCTTCTCCATTCTTATACCCGCCAATAGCAAGGGGAGTTTCTTTTTTTTGCAAATAACCACCGCACCTGCCTTCATTTTTTCAGCCGGACCTTTTGGTCCATCAGGAGTAATAATTAAATTTATATTTTGTTCAGCTAAATCTAACATTTTAGCCAAGGCGTCTTTACCGCTGTCGTTGCTCGAACCTCTCACAACTTTATAATTCCAATTCAACAACAAATTAGTCAGGATATCCCCATCTTTGCTGGGGCTAATCAATGCAGCACTATTATACTTTCGGAATAAATGCCATCCAATCAGCATTTTTCCATGCCAAAAGACAGCAGTGAAATTTTGATTCTTCTTGATTAGATTTTCTAAATTCTCTGAATTTTCTATTTTGATTCTGACAGTAAGTAAAAGAACGTTTATCAAAAACCGTGAAATATATAAACCGGCAAAAAAGAGTACGTTTTTTTTTAATTCGTTAGTTCTCATTTAATTCTTTGAGTATAATTTCGGCTGCTTTCTTCGAGCCACCTGAAATACCAACTTTCTCTTTTACGATTCTAAGCTTATTTTTTAATTCTTCATACATTTTATTATTATCGAGATATTTCTTTACTGTTTTATATATCTTTTGTTCAGACACATCTTTTTGAATTAACTCATCTACGACATTTTCACCGGCAATTATATTCGCCATCGCAATATTATCCAATTTAATTAAGGATTTTCCTATCGTATAAGTAATCCCTGAAGTCTTATATACAACAATAAAGGGTAATAAAAAAATTGCTGCTTCAATTGTGGAAGTACCTGATTTAATTATTCCGAATTTTGAATAAGAAAAAAGCTCATAATTATAACCGCTGATAATCTTGAATCTCACGTTTCCGGCAAATTGTGAATAAGATTCTTTATCAATATTATCTGGATTTGCAACAACAATCTGCATATTAAATTCGTTTGCAATTTTTTCAGCTGCCTTAATAACGTTAGGGAAAATTCTGCTAATCTCCTGTTTCCTGCTGCCGGGAAGTAAAAGTAAAATCTCTTTTGCAGGTTCCAAATTATTTTTAGTATAAAAATCTTCTTTTGATAATAATTTATAATCTTCGAGGCGATCTATTAATGGATGCCCTGAAAATTCTACATCTATTCTATGTTTTTTATAAAACTCTTTTTCAAATTCAAAAATCACGATCATCTTATCGACCAAAGTTCGTACTTTTTCTACTCTTTTTTGTCCCCAAGCCCAAAGCTGTGGGGAGATATAATAAATCACCTTTATACCGAGTGATTTCAATTTTTTTGCAATATTGAGATTAAAACCGGGATAATCTATAAGTATCACGGTTTTTATATTATTCTCAATTACAGCCGCAATCAATTCCTTTTTAACTTTTCTTATAAAAGGGAGATGCTTTACAACTTCCCAAAAACCAAGAAACGCCATATCGGAAACAGAATAAAATGATTTCAAACCGGCACTTTTCATTTTTTCGCCACCGATTCCAAAGAAAGAAATGGACTTATCCACTGCGTTAATCTCACGCATTAAATTCTCTCCATGTAAATCGCCAGAAGCTTCACCGGCTATAATCAGAATATTAGTCATTAGATAGCTTTAACTAAATATTGAAGAATAATTATCAACACTACAATTATTATAGCCTGAAGTGAACGATTTTCTGATCTTAACCCCTTCATAATATCATACTCCGGCTGTTCAATACCAGGATTCTTAAATGCTCTAATTGATGGAATTAGTGAAGGTACATTTTTCTTAAATTGTAAATAACTTTCGCTAAATTTTTGTGTAAGAAACTCTTCTTCTTCTTGAATTATTAAATGATATTGAAGAAGAAAAAATAGAAGTGCAGCAATTTGAAGATAAGGGAAAAGACTCATTGACATTATGCCGATTCCCAAATAAATAAGAATATTTCCTAGATACAATGGATTTCTAAGATGAGAGTAAGCACCGGTAACAACAAGAAAGGATCCACCTACACCACCGGTTGTTCTTGTTTCGCTTCCTGCGACGCTTACACCCCAAAGGCGGAACGATTCACCGATCAATAACATTAAAAAACCTATTATCATTGATAGTAAAGTAGCATCATGAAATGCTATCATCAAAAGAACAAATGGAATTGGCGTATAGCTTCTGTACTTAAAAAATATCTTTGCTAATTTTTTCATTATTATCCTTGTGAATAAACTTCTTTTCTTTTTAGAACAGATTGATGTCTTTTTTTCAATCTCTTTTTGCCGCTAAGCTCAATAAGCTTTTTTGATACATCATCAAAATCATTATAAGGGAAATATGTAATTCTATTTATTTCGCAATACTTTAATAAAGAATTTTTTGCGAAGATAAAATCGCAAAACTGCGCTGGACATGTATCTGAATACCCATCACCTATATAAACAGTGAAATCTTCATCTCCACTTAAATTCAATATATGATTCCTTTTGCAATTTGCACAAAATTTACATTCTTCATCACCATAAGGGAATTGAGGAATCATTTTATTATCAATAAATTCTAATTTATTTGAATAAATTGGCACTTCTTCAGTAAAACTTTTTTTTACGATGTGTGAGATATAATAATCCAACCCATCACTTAAAATATTAATATCACTGCCTGCATCTCTGAAATATTTAACAAAAGAAAAGAAGGTCTCGTCAACTTCAATCGTATCCAAAAACTCATTCATCTTTTTGATATCAGGATTCTCAATCGTATTACACATTAATTGCCAGGTATCTTTAGAAGTAATTTTCTTATCAATCCAATCTTGTACAATTAACTTGCATTTTTCAGCATCTCCAAATTCGAGAAACAGATGCTCACCAACATCAGTTTTAGTTATCGTACCATCAAAATCAACAAATATTTTGAATGAGTTTATCATTAATCTAATTCTATCTCATCATTAAACTGAACGGAAGCAAGTTTTGAAATACCTGTCTCTTGCATCGTTACGCCATACATGTTTTCAGATGCTTCCATAGTCCGTTTATTATGTGTAATAAGAATAAACTGCGTTCTATTAGTAAACTCAATTAATAGCTTGGAGAATTTATCAACATTTGCATCATCTAAAGGTGCATCAACTTCATCAAGGATACAAAATGGACTTGGTTTAACTAAATAGATAGCAAATAATAAAGCGATTGCCGAAAGAGTTCTTTCTCCTCCCGAAAGCTGTTCTATATTTGTTGGACGCTTTCCTTTTGGCTTTGCCATAATTTCAATTTTTGATTCTAACGGATCGACACCATCTTCTAATGTAATATCTGATTCATCGCCTTCATTAAAGAGTGTCTGGAAAATAGTTTTGAAATTTGTCCTAATCTGTTCAAATGTATCTATAAATAATCGCTGTGCAGTTTGGTTAATCTCATTAATTGTATTAATTAAATCTTTTTCTGAATCGATTAAATCATTTCTCTGTTTATGGAAAAATTCCATTCTTGTTCTTTCTTCTTCATACTCAGAAAATGAAAGTAAGTTGACAGGTCCAATGTTTTTTAATTTATCTTTAAGAGAATTTACTTCCTGATTTCTTTCTTTGTAATTAAAAGTTTCTAAATCTTCATATTCCTTTAATTGTAATTCGAGCGAATAAGTTTCTAAAATGTGATTTACGAGATTTTCTAATCTTAAGCTTAACTCATTATGCTTAATTTGTAAATTATGTATTCTATCGGAAATTTCTTGACGTTTATTTCGCACTTCTCTAAGGGCTTTTTCTTTTTCCGTTGATTCTTCTTTTAAATTTCTTAAGCGAAGCTCAATTTCAGTTTGTTCATTGAAAAGTGTGTGTCTAATTTCATTTATTTTTGAAAGTGAATCATTTAACTGGTAGGTAATACCTTTAAGTTCATCAATTTCTTCTTCGGTTTCTTTTATATCTTCTTGCCGCTTATCAATTCCAGTTCTTAATTGTTTAATAGATTCTTTCGTTCTAAGAATTGAACTTGATAAGTTTGATGATTGTCCTTTTAGTTTTTCTAATTCAATTTTACTTGTATTAATTTCAGAATAGAAAGAATTATAATCTTCTTCAATTAACTTTAGATTTGATTCTAATTCTGAAATCTCGCTTGTTTTAGTAGTCTTTTGCTCAGTTACTTCTTTAATTAATAAAGTTATTCTATTCTTTTCGTTATCAAGTTCATTTGATCTGGCGGCGAGTTCTTGAATCTGTTTTTGAGTGTTTTCTACTTCCTCGTCAGCTTTCTTTTTCTCAAATTCAAATTGAGATATTTGCTTCTCTGTATTATTAATATCATTTAATAATACTTTAGTCGATTCATTAATATCATTTAAATCAATGGAAACAATTCTTTCTTCCACAGAAGCTATTACACTTTTAAGATTATTTAACTTTTCTTCAAGAAGGGGATACTCAGCTATGAGGTCTTCTAATAATTTTTTTCTTCCGAAAAGTGTCTCATCGAGTTTTGGAAGTGAACCTGCTTCTATAATTCCATTTGATTTTACAATATCACCATCTAAAGTTGCTACATCGAACTCAGGGAACTTTTGATGTATTTCGATAGCGTTTTCTAAATTATCTACAATAATTGTCTGGGAAAGGACTTTCAAAAAGTAGGGCTGCCATTCGATTTCTGAATTAACTAATCCCGAAGCCCAATTAATGAAACCGGTTTCTTTTTTTATTTTTGCTGCTTTTCTTCCAATGCTAAATTTATAAAGTCGATCAATTAGTGATTGCTTATTTGTTACATTTTTATTGAGCAAAAAGAAAGAAGCTTTGCCAAGATCATTGGTTTTTAAAAAACTAATTGCACTTTTTACATCTTCAAAACTATCAACTAATAAATTATTAAGAACGTTTTTAAGCGCTGCTTCCAAAGCATATCTAAATTTATCAGTTGCATTTCCTACATCAGCAAAAATGAATTTCTGTTTAGGAGACCAATTAGAGGTTTCGATTAATACTTTAGAACCTTTAGAAACGCCTTCTAAATTTGTAATTAAGTTTTGTAGAAAATTTATTTTTTCTTTCAATGCAGCTATTGCAGTTCGCTCTTCTACTTCCTGGTCTTTTAATCTACTAAGTTCTTTATCTAAACTCTCTTTTTCACTTTTCTTCTTGAAGTAAAATGATTCTGTATCTTCAAATTTCTTTACTGTAATTGCTTTTTCATTATTTAATTCTTCAATATATCCAACTGTTTTCGCAATCGTATTTGTAGTAGTTAATATTTTTATATTGTATTTTTCAATCGTTGATTTGATTTTTTCAAACTCCGATTCACTGTTCTTAAGTTGATTTTGTCCATCTCGTAAATTCTTTTCGATTGTAACAAATTGCTCATTCAATTCTTTTGTAACTATTTTTTTTGAATCAAGATTTTTTTTCTTCTCTTCTAAAGCCAGCAAACTGTTATCAGAATCACTATTATTTTTAGAAATTTCTGAATCCACTTCAGCTAAGGTTTCATAATTTTCTTCTATTAATTCATCGTTACGTTCAATCTGATTTTCAAAATCGGTGCATTCATTTTTTAGACGAATAATAGTATTGTTAAGTGATTTTAATTTTTCTTCATTTACAGAAACTGTTTTTTGAACGTTATGAAGCTCGTCTGTATTTTTGTTTATTTCTAATCTTTTTTGTGAAAGTTGACTTTCAACACTCATCACATCATTACGAAGACTTAAAAGAACTGATTCTGAATCTGAAATTTGATTATCAATTTCTTGACGTAAAACAGAATACTCGGAAATCTGCGTTTCGATCTCATTTTTATTGAGAGTATGAAGTGTATATTCTCTTTCGGCTAAATCAATCTCTTTCTCTTTAAGGATAGATTGAACTTGATTATATTGATCTGCCCTTTTAGCTTGTCTTTCTAATGAACGTACATTTTTTTCAACTTCGGCAACTATATCGTTGACTCTTGTTAAATCTAATTTAACGTCATCAAGCTTTTTTAAGGATAATTTTCGGCGGACTTTGTATTTATTAACACCGGCGGCTTCTTCAAACATTTTTCTTACATCATCTGCTTTTCCACTTACAATCGGCTCAATCATTTTAAGTTCTATAATTGAATAAGCATTTGTGCCCATTCCAGTATCCATAAAAAGATTTGTAATGTCTTTAAGACGACAGATGTTTTTATTTAAGAGATATTCACTTTCTCCTGATCTGAATATCCTTCTTGTAATTGTTACTTCACTATATTCGGTAGGAAGAAGACCAGCATCATTGACTAAAGTTAATGATACTTCCGACATACCCATTGGTTTCTTGGTGGCAGTTCCATTGAATATAACATTTTCCATCTTATCGCTTCTAAGAGTGGATGTTTTCTGTTCTCCTAAAGACCATCTTATTGCATCAACTATATTTGTCTTTCCGCAGCCATTTGGTCCGACAATTCCTGTAATCCCTTTTGTAAAGTTTATTACAGTTTTATTTGCAAACGATTTAAATCCGAATATCTCGAGTCTCGATAGGTACAAATGTTTCCTCTAATAATTCATTAACTGAATCTGTTTAATTACGTTTATGATATAATAAACAGATTGATTTGAAAAATGTAAGTATAAAATAGACACAACAAAAAATCCTAAAATAGCTGCAAACGAATAACCATAAACTCTTAATGCACTTGTATCGAAAATAATATATACGCCTTTAATAATTCTGAATAAGACCCAAATAAACCATATACAAATAACTACAAAGATGGCGGTGTTTGCTATACCCGTTTCCAATAATTTATATAACACTAATTCCAATGGAAGTAATAATGTTAATGGAAGCATTGACCAACTAACAACATAAAATACCTTTTGAATTCCAACTTTGGTTTTAACAAGAAGAGAAAATGCCTTAATAATGAAAATAATTATTCCCGTTTTTATTAATGCCAATATAAATAAAGCAATAAATGACGAAAGAGGATTCCATGAAAGTGCTAATATGGTATTGGTTAAACTTCCCAAGCCTGCGGAGATAATTAACTTTTCAACGAAAATATTATCCTTAAAATAGAATAGTAGAATCGAAAATAAAATTGCAGCAGAAGCTAAACTAAAAAGTAATACAAATAATGAAGCAATTCCGGTATAGATTCTATTGTCTCTCACATCGGCAAAGTAATTATAAGATTTTAATAAAGCTCTTGAAAAATCTTCTCGGATTTTTCGTTTGGCATTTATTACTATCGTGAGTAATAATGTTATAATAATTGGTGTAATTATAAAAGAAATTGGCGAATCACCTTTATCGACTCCTATTGAAATATTTGGAGTATTTGTACCTGTAAAAGATCCTTTGATAGCTCTAAAAGCTAATGAATTATCAGAAAGAGGATTTTCTAAAATCTTTGTTCGATAGAATCCCCAATCATTATTCCCGCCATAAGAAGAGATAAAATCCCCTTTAAAACCAAATATAGAATTTATTATTAATCCCGAATTGTTTTTGCTGAAAACATACGGAATGAATTCTTTGAAGAATTTTGCTTGAGCTTCTGTTGAATAAGCAGATAAATATCCCGATGATTTACCGTAATAATCAGGGTAACTAACTTCACTTACAAATGTTGGATTATCTTTATCCGAAATGAGATTGATAAAACTTTCTGTATTGGTTGTTCTATTGGCATTTAATTCAAATCCGTAAAGCCCAAGTCCTTCTATTTTTTTATCTGAATAACCAAGGAATGATGCATAGCTAATTTTATCTGTTTTTGTATTTATCATTTCAGAATATTTGGAAATAAAATCTCTATTAATATCGGATTCTAATAGAAAAGAACTGCCTAATCCAATTGCAGCCACAGCTGAATAAATTGAATACTCTTTAGTAAAATTTGATAAAGAGTTATCGTACCGTTCACTGAATTGCTGATTGAGTAAAAGTTCTTCAGGTACAGAATTAATTGGCATTTCTATGAAAGCTATTAAACCAATCTCCTCACAGATTTTTAGTGCTTCAGGATTAGGAAAATGTTTATAAAATCTGATTGTATTAATACCTGCTTCTTTTAATAAGATTAGTTCGTACTTAAGATTAGCCATATATTTTGTCCCTGTATAGGTATTGTAGGAAATATATGTGGTACCCTTAATAACGAATTTCTTTTCATTTAATGAAAGTTCAGAACCGTTTGCTAATAATTTGTAAAAAGAAACGGTTGTTTGTTCCATGTCGATTTGGTCATTTTCGCGAGACAAAACCAACTTCATAGAATATAAATTTGGTTCTTCGGTTGACCAAAGCATAAGCCCGCTAAGTGGGATTTTAATTCTTATAGTTTTAGAACGGCTATTTGGTATTACATTGATTTTGCTCTCGCCACTAAAAACCTGTGTACCGTTTTTGGAAGCTATAACAATGTTTATTGCATAAAAATTTTGGATGCTGTCTTGATTAATCGTTTTTTTTACCGGGAGAGAATTAATAACTGTTATATCAACATCAATCGACCCCGATTGTGTTTTCGCGTTTATATCTTTTTTAAAAGAAAAACTATCAATAAATACATTAGGTTGAATGGATAAATAAACATTCCTAATTATCCCACCGTTTTGTGCGGGGAATAAAAAGCGAGGTTTTAATGGGATAGAGTTTTCTGAATCTAATGTTTTACTAATTTTTACTTTTAAGTGATTGGACTTATTGAAGAAAAGATTTTCTTTAGGAAGGTTTACACTAAATGGTATACCACCCCCATAATAGTTATAAATATTTTTTCCGTTAAGAGAAATCTCCGCAGAATAACTTACACCTTCAAATACTATTTGAATACTTTTATTCTCAATCTGGTTTTCATTTAAAACAAAATATTTTTCAAAGGTAAGTTTTTCCGAGCCTGTAAACGAAGCCGGAATATTAATTTTCTTAGATTCTTCCTTATTATCGGAATAATAGACTGTCCAATTATTATTAAGGTCTATCTTTTCTCTAAAGTAGTTGTCTCTAATAGATAAAGTATCCACCAAACGGGACTCTTTTTTTTCTAATTCGTAAGTTCTGATTTGAGGTTTTAGCAGAACAGGTAACATTAAGAATAGAAAAAGGGAATAGTATAATTTTAGATTCATAGTTTTAATAAGTATTAAAATACAATCTACAAATATACTAAAAAAGGGAGGGGATATCAATTAATGAGATGTTGATATCCCCTGAATTTTGTTAGTTTTTAGCAGCTTTTATTATTCCAAGAAAAGAATCTGCTTTAAGACAGGCACCTCCAACTAATGCGCCATCAATATCTTTTTGTGAAAGGAGCTCTGATGCATTATCTGGTTTTACACTTCCACCATACTGAATGATAACTTTTTCAGAAGTTTCTATTCCATATTTCTCAGCAAGTAATGAACGAATAAATTCATGTACTTCTTGTGCTTGTGCAGGCGATGCGGTTTTACCCGTTCCAATTGCCCAAACTGGTTCATATGCTACAATTATTCCTTCTGCTTGCTCTGCAGATACAGAATCTAATCCGATTAATAATTGTTTTTTAACTACATCCTTAGTAATATTATTTTCTCTTTCATCTAAGGATTCACCAACGCAAAGAATAGGAACTAAATTTTCAGAAAGTGCTTTGTGAACTTTTTTATTAATAAATTCATTGCTTTCCCCAAATATTGCTCTTCTTTCAGAATGTCCAAGGATAACATATTTACACCCTACACTCTTAAGCATTGCTGCAGAGATTTCTCCTGTAAATGCACCAGAGGTTTCATTGTGCATATTCTGAGCTCCTAATTCTATTGAGCTTCCTTTTACTAATGCATTTGCTGTTTCTAAAGACGTAAATGGAGGGCAAATAATTACTTTTGCATCTGTTTCAGTAAGTCCCTGCTTTAATTCTGATATTAATTTTACTGATTCTTCAATGGAATTATTCATCTTCCAGTTGCCTGCAATAACTTTGTTTCTCATATGTATTACCTTATATATAATATTATTAGTTAACCGCTTCCACTCTTCTTATACCGGGGATTTCACGTATTAAAGCTCTTTCCACTCCGGCTCGTAGAGTCATTTGAGACATAGGGCAATCGCTGCATGCACCCGTCAATCTCACTTCTACTATTCCTTCGTCCGATACATTTACAAGTTCTACATCTCCTCCATCTGCCATTAAATAGGGACGAATTGTTTCTAATGCTTCTTGAACTTTTTCGAACATCTGGTTTGTCATCTCTGACTCCAATTAAATTATAGTTCTATCTCTAAATCGTTAATACTTCCATTTTTATTTTCTATTTGAAGTGCTAAGTTCTTTGTAATTTCAATAAACTCTTGTTCGTGAATTGAGCCTTCCAAATCATAAGCAACAGGTTTTCCTGCATCTCCACCTTCTCTTATTCTTGGGTCAATAGGAATCTGGCCTAAAAGTGTTACGTCAAATTCTTTAGCTAAATTTTCCCCACCACCCGAACCAAAAATATCATAACGTGTTTTAGTATCAGGTGCTATGAAGTAACTCATATTTTCAACAATACCAAAAATAGGAACATTTACTCTAAGAAACATCTTTACAGCTTTGCGTACATCAATTAATGACATGTTTTGTGGAGTAGTAACAACAACAGCACCAGAAAGTGGAATAGCTTGAACAAGCGTTAATTGTATGTCGCCTGTTCCCGGAGGTAAATCGAATAAAAGATAATCCAATTCACCCCATTCTACATCAGTCATAAATTGTTTAACTGCTCCACTTGCCATTGGTCCACGCCATATAACAGGATCGTCATCATTAATTAAAAAACCGATCGACATTAATTTTACGCCATAATTTTCTAATGGCATCATCTTTTGTGTCATTGGATCCTGAAATATCTTAGCGTCTTTTTTTAAACCAAGCATCAATGGAATACTCGGACCATAAATATCAGCGTCAATAAGGCCCACTTTATAACCTTGCTTAGCAAGAGAAACAGCAAGATTAACGGCAACAGTGCTTTTACCAACACCGCCCTTCCCACTTGCAATCGCGATTGTATGTTTAACTCCTGGTAGGATTGAATCATTTAATGGCATATATTCTCCTTTATAAAACGTTTTATTAATTAACGGTTTTTATAGATACCGTTCTATATTCTTTTAATGTTCTTTTATTCCTAAATTCAAGTGAACTTATTGTTTCAGTTAGTTTTTCAATTAATTCTTCAGGACCGCAAATGTAAAAATCAGCATTCTCTAATTCGGCAGGACTAAAAAATGTAAGAAATTCCTTAACAAATTCTTGAGTAATTCTTCCTTTGTTCCCGGAATAAGGGCTTTCCGGGCGGCTTAAAAAATGCGTAATTGATATCCTTTCTTTATTCTCGGATATCATGTTCTCTATTTCATTATAAAAAATAATATTATTTTGGTTCCTATTCCCATATAAAATAAAGATTTTACTTTTTTTCTCTTTTTCTAAAATCAAACCCGCAATTGAAATGAGGGGTGTAATTCCGCTTCCTACACCGATTAATATATAATATTTTTCATTCTCAGCAGAAGTCTCTATAAAAAAATTACCAGCAGGAGGAAAAGCTTCTATGATATCATTGACCTCTAACGATTCTAAAATATTTTCAGTTTCGATATCATTTTCTGTAATTTTAATTGTAACTCTTAATTTGGGAAGCAATGAAGGGGAGGTAGATATTGAGTAGTACCTATAAACTAAGTTATTTTCATAATTAAAAAGTAGAGTAATATATTGACCCGCATGAAATAAATTAATTTGTCCCGAAGGGTCTTCCAAAACCAAACTGGTAGTATCGTCAGTTTCTTGTTTTTTCTCTCTTAAATATAATTTTAATGTTTTTTCCATAATTCAGATAACAAATATATGAAAATAGAAGTTCTTTATAAAAAAAAACTGCCGAGGTGAGGGCATACCACGGCAGTTTTGTGTGCGTTTTAGAAGGGTACATACATATGTGCCTAACATAAATCAATTAATGTGCCATAAAAATAGTAGTTCTATTTGGTAGATTTCAAGGATAGTTTCTGGTTTTCTAAATAATAGGAATTATGGTCTTATTATACTATTAAAAAAGAGAAAGTGCATTAATTTTCTATATTTCTGATTTTAATATAATCTTCATTGTAGTGCCTTGAGTAATAACCGAGTTTTTAACAAATATTTTACCACCATGGTAATTCTCGATTATTCTCTTTGATAAGCTAAGTCCTAAGCCCCAACCTCTACGTTTTGTACTAAAACCGGGTTTAAAAATATCCTTTTTTCTTTTTGGTTCAATTCCCTTACCATTATCTGCAACTTCAATTTCTATTTGATTTTTGTTTTTTAGGACTTCAATCTCAATTTTGCCATCCTTATTCTCAATTGCATCCAATGAATTTTTTATTAAATTTTCAATAACCCATTCAAAGAGGTCAGGATTCAATAAAGTAGTAACATCTTTTTCTCCCTTTAACGTGAGAGTTACTTTTTTCCCGGTTTGAGGAAGGCGTCTTTGAAAATAAGAAACTACTTTTTCTAATACAGAATATAAATCTTCTTTTTTAAGTTCAGGCTTTGAACCAATTTTTGAAAATCGAGTAGTGATCTTGTTCAACCTCACCAAATCACTTTCGATTTCATAAGTTGCATCCATTACTTTATCCGGATTTTTGTAATTCATCCTCAAAATTTCGTTCCACCCCATTAAGCTTGAAATTGGAGTGCCTAATTGATGAGCAGTCTCTTTCGACATTCCAACCCAAATACTACTTTGCTCACTTCTTTTTAGGTAATTAAAACTCGAGTATGCGATTATTATAAAAAGGAATGCAAAAATTATTTGGAAATAAGGATAAAATTTAAGTCGCTGCACAATATCAGATTCCCCAAAATATATTTTTTGGATTACTGTACTATCCTTTAGTGTTACTAAAATTGGAGGATGGATTTTTCTTAATTCTAGTAATTTTTCATTTAGGAACGCTCTTTTTTCATTTTCAGAAAGTGTCGAATCCATATCGATATTTTTGAATCCCGATCCTGCTTTTGTAGAGCTTACAATATCTTCAGGGCTTGTTAATATAAGTGGGAAATCAATCCGTTGAATAATATTTTGAAAAATAAATGTAAAATCAATATTGTCTTCAGTTGAATTTGCAATAAACTCCAAGCTTTGAGCATATAGTTTTACTATTTCTCTCTCTCTATTTTGGAGCTTCTGAACTATCGATTGGGTATAGAATAAAGTTCCGGCAGCTATTAATATTGCTAATAAAAGCAAAATCAATTTTATATTTTTAGATGCCGGATTGTAATTAATTTTCATTATAGCAACTAAAGCTCAATTGTTTGTTCTCTTTTTGGACCAACGGATATAATTTTTATCTCTATACCGCTTTCCTGAGAAATAAAACTTAAATAGTCCTTACATTCTGATGGCAGCTCATTAAAACTTCTAGCATTAGAAATATCTTGCTTCCAACCTTTTAGAGTTTCATAAACCGGAGTAACATTTTCTAATTGGCTTAAATCCGTAGGGTATGATTTTAATCTCTTACCATTTTTTTCGTATCCCACACATACTTTAATTTCATCAAGGTAACCAAGAACATCTAATTTCGTAATTGCGGTTCTTTCAATTCCATTAACCATTCTTGAATAGTTAAGGAGGAATGCATCGAACCAACCGCATCTTCTTGGGCGTCCTGTGGTAGCACCAAATTCTGCACCTGTTTTTCTTAATTCTTCTCCTTCAGCTCCATGAAGCTCGGTAGGGAATGGTCCGTTTCCGACGCGTGTAGTATATGCTTTTACAATTCCAAAAACTGAAGATATTTTAGTCGGTGGTATTCCGGTTCCGGTACATGCCCCTCCTGAAGTCGGATTTGAAGATGTTACAAATGGATAAGTCCCATGATCTACATCTAACATTGTCCCTTGTGCACCCTCAATCAAAACCGATTTTCCTTCTAATATAGCATTATTTAATAGAGAAGGAGCATCAGTAATATATTGATCAATCTGTTTATCGAATTCTACATATTCATTAATTATCTCTTCTACATTTAACTCCGCATGGTTATAAACTTTTTTGAGTAGGTTGTTTTTTTCTTCTAAGTTCAATTTAATTTTTTCTTTCAATACAGATCTATCTAGGAGGTCAACAATTCTAATCCCTTTTCTTGCATATTTATCGATATAGCAAGGTCCAATTCCCCTACCGGTTGTTCCAATTTTATTAGCTCCGCTTTCATTTATCTGATCTAATAGTTTATGATAAGGCATTATCAAATGTGCATTATGGCTAATAAATAAACGCCCTTTTGTATTAATACCGGAGGATTCAAGGAATTGAATTTCATCGAGAAGCGCTTGAGGGTCTATTACAACTCCATTGCCAATTACACATTTAACATCTTCACGTAAAATGCCGGAAGGTACGAGATGTAAAATAAATTGTTGATCGCCAATAATAACTGTATGACCTGCATTAGCACCACCTTGATAACGAGCTACAATATCATATCTATTACTAAGGATATCTACAATTTTTCCTTTACCTTCATCTCCCCATTGGCTTCCAACCAAAACGGTAACTTCCATAAATCCACTCCGAATTAATTTTAAAATCAAAAAAAAAGCCGTACTAAAGTGATTTAGTCACTCCGGTACAGCTAAGAAAAAAAATCACTAACTTATTTGAAACTATCTACTGCTTTATCTACTGAATCAAAATGCTCGAAAATAGTTATTAGTTTAGTAATAACTAATAAGCTTTCGATTTTATCGGTAGCATTTGCTAATTTTAAGCTTCCACCACCATTTTTCATTGTGGTATATCCGCTAATCAACATGCCTAAGCCGGAGCTATTCATAAATTTTGTTTCTGAAAGATCAACCACTATATTGTGTTTACCTTCATCAACAAATTTATGAAGAAGTTCTCCAAATTCTTGAGCTTCAGGACCGCCCATAACGTTTCCTTTTAACTCAATTACAACTGCACTATACTTTTCATAGGTTTTTACTTTCATACAACCTCTCCGAATTAATTTATTTCAAATGTTTTTTTGAACGGGTTTATAAACAATAATTGGCTTTAATAATCTATAAATAATTATATTGTAA
>JBAYVI010000052.1:0-19212 GCA_041674625.1 Melioribacteraceae bacterium
ATCTCTGTACCTTTTTTTTCTATCGGATCAATATTTGTGATTTTGTTAATCTCTTTCATCTGCCAACTCATCTAAAGAAGAAGGAAGTGAAACGTAAAAAATAGAACCTGAACCAAGTTCAGTCTCAAACCAAATTTTGCCTAAGTTTTTCTTTAATAATTCATTACAAAGCAAAAGCCCAAGTCCGCTTCCTGTCTCGTCGTTTGTGCCTATTGTGGAAAAGTGCTGGTCAAGTCTAAACAATTTGTTTTGATTTTCATTACTTATTCCGACTCCATAGTCTTTTACCCATACAATAATCGCACTATCGGTACATGTAGAACCAGTCTCGATTACACTTCCTTTGGACGAGAATTTGATTGCATTAGAAATTAAATTCCTAAATATCGTATTTAACATATTCTCATCAGAGTAGCAATACGAATTTATATCAATATTATTTAAAATGGTAATTTCCTTTATTCTTAAAGCAGTAATGAATAAAGTAATTGCACCACTCATTTCTTCATATAGATTGCACTTAGTTGCATTAAATTGCATTTGATTTATTAATACTCTGCTCCATTGAAGTAATTTATCAACTAACGAGTAAATACTATCAATAGAAGTCCGCATATATTTAATGTATTCCCTAATCTCTTCTTTATCTAATTGGTCTAAGGATGAAAGTAGAAGATCATTAATACCTAATAAGCCTTGGAAAGGACTTTTAAGATCGTGAGCAATAACAGAAATAAATACTTCCTTACTCGTTTTATCGGCAATAAGGTTCTCAACTTCTTTTTCAAGAAACTTAATCTTCTCTAAAAGGAGTTTATTCTTATTTTCATCAGGAGGTAAATTATTCATCTCAGTTACTTGATCGCCCATCTATTTGTCTATTTAAATTATTATTGTTCAATAAGTCTCGACATATTATCGGTTGTAAAAAAAAAAACTTTAATTTTTCTAAAAAACTAAATTAAATCAGTAAACTTTCGATAATATTCGTGATGATTAATTTACAGTTGGCTAATATTGGGCACTACAATAATCAAAATGATTAAAATAGGGCAGAAAAGAGACAAAAAATTTAGGCATGTAAATTGAAAATAACTACTAAACAAGAAAAAGAGTGAAAATGCTGCCGGAAAACATTAAAGACCAAAATTTTGACTTAAAGGAAATTGAATCTCTTTCAGTCGATGATAAGCTCTACTATTTAGATGAATTGCTTTTACTTGATAATGTAGATCAGTATTGCAATTTTATTTGCGCTTTAATAGAGGATGAAGATAAGGGAGTTAGAAATGCTTCTGTAATGGTAATCACCTCTAAAAAACCTGTAGATGCACCAGCAAAGTTAGCGCCGTTTGTGTCAAACAATAAAATTCAATTAAGAAATTTAGTCGGCGAAGTTCTTATTCGTGTCGGTGAAGATGTAATTGATCCATTAATTGAATATAGCGTTGGAAAAAATGATGATGACCAAAAGTTCATAATTGATATTTTTGGTATGATCGGCAGCCAGCAAGCTGTAAGTCATATATTATCAGTATTAAGTTCAAATGAAAATGATAATGTAATCCTCGCATGTATAGAAGCACTCGGGAATATCAAGTATGAAGATTCAGTTGATATTTTGTTGCTCCTGTACGGTCGTAATGAACTCTATGTTCCTTCCGTTGTTGAAGCATTAGGAAAAATCGGTTCGGAGAAAGCACTTAATTTCCTAATGGAGAAATTTCCAAATGAAGAGGACCTAATAAAATACTCCATTTTAGAAAGTCTTGGCTCGATTGGCGATGTTGAAACATTCTTTTTCTTACTTGAAAAAGTCGCTGAGATTCATGGTCCACTTGTATGGCCTTTAATCACATCTCTATTTTTGCTTAAAGAAAAATTTGATCTTGATATTCCTTTTGATGATAGAATGAAGAATCTTCTTATGTACACTCTTCAAGAAGGAAATCCTGAACATAAAAAAATTGCTCTATCTTTAATAAATGTATTTAATGATAAAGATATATTGATTACTTCACTTAAATTCCTTGGTGAAGATTATGAATTAGATGAAATAATAAAATCGAAAATGTATCGCAATACAGAGTATTTATTTGAAGAGTTCCCAAGAATCGTTAGCACTAAACCAGCTAACTTATTGAACATATTAAATCTATTCTTAAGTGTAACAGAATATACAATAAATGAATTACCTGAACAAAATCTTCAATTAGTTCAAAAAAGAAATATCGTTTATGCAGTAAGTGACTGCCTAAATTACCACGATGAAGAAGTAAGAAGAGCAGCTATGGAATTGCTGTTTCTATTAGATACAGAAAGTGCTCTTCTATTCATAGACTCTATGATAAATGATGAGAATTTATGGAATCGATTACGATTATTAGAAATATTAGATAATATATATTCTCCTGACGTAACAGAAATAATAGAAAAATTTTCCGGTGACCCAGAAGAGATGGTAAGAGAAAGGGCTGCAGAAATTTTAAGTTCTAAATCAAATAATAACATTCATCCTTTATCAAGATAAGAATATGAACCAATTATCAGATTTTAAGTTGCCCGATCTAAGCCAAACATTAACTAATAGCGTGCAGAAGCAACTTTATATGTCGCTTACTCTATTTCAAGATATCCGAAAATATATCTATACAAATACTGGTATCTATTTTCAGGATAATAAAAAATATCTTTTAGAGAGCCGGCTTCAAAGAAGAATTAATTATTTGGGGCTTAGAACTTATGAAGAATATTTTGCTCTTCTAAAGAGTGCCGGAAATCTCATGAGTGAAGAAAAAAAATATTTCTATGAGGCAATTACAATCAATGAAACATTCTTTTTCAGAAATCAACCCCAATTGGATGCCATGGTACAGACTATATTCCCTGAAATTATTGAAAAAAAAGCTGGACGGAGCAATAAAATAAGAGTGTGGAGTGCCGCAAGTTCTTCAGGTGAAGAAGCTTATTCTATCGCTATGGTGTTTCAAGATCTAATTAAGCCAAAATATCCCCAAATGGAATTGGAAGTTGTAGGCACTGATATTAGTACTTCAATTGTTGCTACTGCCAATCAGGCTATATATAAAGAATATTCGATAAGAAATTGCCCTCCTTATTATCTAAAAAAATATTTTATATCTGGAGGGGGGACTTATCAAGTTACACCGGAAATCAAAAAAATGGCCTCATTTAAGATAATGAACCTTTATGATGATTTTATGATGAAAACTATGCTCAATTTTGACATTATTGTTTGTGCAAATGTATTAATATACTTTGATCAAGCATCAAAAATAAAAGTTATCTCACATCTATATAATTCATTGAATAGAGGCGGGACTTTATTTATCGGTTATTCCGAAACATTGCAAGGAATTTCAAAAGCATTCAACGTAGTTAGTTTTCCTAAAACAGTTGGATATAAAAAGGAGTAGTATTTAATGAAACGTGTAATTTTAGTGGCAGATGATTCTCCTACAATTAGGAAGTTTGTTTCTGTCGCTTTGACAGTTAAAGGATATGACATCATTTCCTGCTCTGACGGAATGGAAGCATTAGAAAAGTTGCCTACTAATAAGATCGACTTATTAATAACAGACTTGAATATGCCAAATGTGGATGGGTTTGAATTGATTAATATTGTAAGGAATAATAATGATCTAAAAGAACTACCAATAATAGTTCTTTCATCTCTCGGTAGTAATGATGATATCCAACGTGGTTTGGAATGCGGAGCTAACTCTTATCTAATAAAGCCGTTTGATCCAAAACGTGTATTGTATGAAGTATCAAAATATTTGAATTAAAGGAAATTAAAAATGACACCAAAAAAATTCTTAGTGGTTGATGATTCTACTACAATGCGTAGAATTGTAGCTAATTCTCTTAAAGCTATCGGTTATACAGATTTTGTAGAAGCCGGGGATGGTAGAGAAGCGCTAACTAAACTCGACACTGATACGGCAATAAATTTTATAATTACTGATTGGAATATGCCCGAAGTTTCCGGATTAGAATTAGTTCGTTCCATTCGTTCGCATGATAAATATAATAAGCTCCCCATTTTGATGGTAACTACAAGGGGGCTTAAAGAAGATATACTCGAAGCTCTACAAGCAAAAGTAAATAATTATGTGGTTAAACCTTTTACACCTCAAATTTTGCGCGAAAAGATCGATCAAATTTTAGCAAGTATTTAAGCGGGAGTTCAAATGGAGTCTAAAAACAGTATGGAAAATGTATTCTCTAAGTTAGGCGACTTAAAGCAGTTCTTCGTTTTTGGTCAAAAAATTGTTCCGGTAATTCAAAAAATTATAGATTTTATGAGTGATGTGGTACCTCTTTTAGAAACTGTAAATAATTCTATTCAAGATAGCACAAGTAAAATTCCTAAAGCTTCAACGCAAATCAATAGTGTTACAAGTGCTAATGAAATAGCTACGAGTGAAATTCTTGATATTATCGATTCGATGTTTGTTGATCTATCTACTATTAAGGCGGGATTAGAAGAATTAAAGAATGACCAGAATAGTGAAAAAATAAAAACTCTTAATGAAGTTGTAGAAAAAATAGAAATGGATTCATCAAGGATAACTATTTCATTGCAAGTGCAAGATATTACAGCGCAACAGCTTGCATCTGTTAATCATCTTATTGATTCTGTTCAAAACAAACTTTCTTCATTGTTATTCGATTTGGGTAAACAGCAAGATAGACCAATCCCAACCTTTGATGCAAATACTATTACTGAACAAGATAGTGATTATGCTTTTAGTGATGGAACATTTAATGAAAATGCCCGTTATGATAGGTCAACTGAAAAACAAGAATTAGTCGATACGCTTGTTTTAGAAAATACAAAAACGTCACAAGAAGAAATCGATAAACTTTTTGCTAAATAACGGAAAAACCATGCAAAACCCGATGTTAATTGATCCTGAAATGAAAGAGATTGTCGAAAGCTTTCTTCTTGAAACTAAGGAAATTCTCGAAAAATTAGATGTTGACTTGATTGAATTAGAAAGAAAACCCGAAGACCCTGATTTGCTTAACCAAATCTTTAGATCTTTTCATACAATCAAAGGTACTTCAGGATTTCTTGGATTGGAAAAACTTCCTCAGGTTACTCATAAATGCGAAGACATCCTAAATAAGTTGAGGAAGGGTGAAGCTAAACTCGATACAGCTTTAATGGATGCAATTATTGATGGTTATGATACTATAAAAGCCTTGGCAAGTAAGATTGAAGACGATCAGAATGAAGATTTAGATGTTACTTCAGTCTCTGAAATGTTGATTGAAGTGATAGCAAAAATGAATATAGGTAAAGTAAAAGATGAAGATGAGTCATTACCTGATATAAAAGATTTTCAGGATATGCTATCTTCTGAACCAGAGATTAAAGTCGAATCTGAATTAATTTCAGAAGAATTAAAAGTTGAAGAAATACTATTAAAAGCCGATGTAGGCGATTCAGAAATTGTTGTCTCGGAAATGAAAATTGAGGGAGTTAAATCATCAGAAGAAAAATCTTCGGAAGTAAGAGCTTTACAAACGAAGAATCCCGATTTAAAAGACATGCATCATGAAGCAGCAGTTAAAACTTCCGAAATTAAAAAAGCTGATAATACAATTAGAGTTGACGTTAATCGTTTGGATGCACTATTAAATATTGCTTCTGAAATAGTTCTTGGACGTAACCGCCTTGCACAAGTTAATTCTCTCTTTTCTTTGGAGTACGAGGGAACTAATTATGCTAAAAATCTTGCTGATGCTACAAAGCAGATCGATTTGATGACAACTGAACTTCAGTTAGTAGTTATGAAACTTAGAATGGTTAAGATTGGAAAAATATTTAATAGATTTCCGAGAGTAATTAGAGATTTATGTAAAGAACTAAATAAAGAGGCTGAGCTAACAATCTTTGGCGAAGACACCGAAGTAGATAAAAACCTTATAGAAGAGATTAATGATCCGCTCGTTCATCTGATTCGTAATTCGGTTGATCATGGTATCGAACTGCCTGATGTAAGAGAACAAAACGGAAAACCAAGAAAAGGTTCTGTTGTTCTTTCAGCCGAACATGAAGGTAATAATATTGTTATTCGAATTAAAGATGACGGCAAAGGAATTGACCCTGAAAAAATTAAGGAAAAGGCTATAGAAAAAGGTTTCCTTTCACGTGAGAAATCGAAAGAATTAACCAAACAAGAAATTTATAATTTAATTTTTCATCCCGGTTTTTCTACTGCCGAAGTTGTAACTAATGTCTCCGGACGAGGTGTCGGTATGGACGTTGTAAAAACCAACGTAGCTCGATTGAGAGGCTCTATCGCAGTTGAATCCGAAATTGGTGTCGGGTCTACCATAATTCTTCGACTACCACTTACACTCGCAATTATTTCTGGGATGATTGTTAAAGCCGTAGGTCAAACTATGGTTGTACCTCTACATTCTGTTATTGAAGTTATTCGTGTAAATAAAGATAAGATCGAAACTATTAGGGGTAATGAAGTTGTTAATTTACGCGATACTGTTCTTCCTATAATCGATTTAAAAAATTTACTTGATGGTGCTATTAGTGGTGAAAAAAACGAAAATGAATGGCAGTATATTGTAGAGCTTGGAATTGGAGAAAAAAGATTTGGAATTAAGGTTGATGAATTGGTTGGGCAACAAGAAGTTGTTATTAAATCTCTTGGAGATTACCTTGGAAAAATTGAGGGAATTGCCGGCTCAACTATTATGGGAGATGGTACTGTTGTAATTATTCTTGATATTAATGAACTTCTAAATAAATTGGAACTTAGTCTTGTTGAATAAAATTTCAGTTGTAATTGTTGATGATTCAGCTTTTATGCGTAAATCGCTTTCAATTATGCTGGAAAGTGATCCGGATATTAAAGTAGTTGGTACAGCACGAAATGGTCTTGATGGTTTTGAAATGGCGAAAAAACTCAGACCCGATATTGTTACTTTAGATATTGAAATGCCGATTATGGATGGGCTTACTGCATTAAAGAAAATTATGGCTGAGTGTCCGACTTCAGTATTGATGGTTAGTTCACTTACCACTGAAGGTGCAGATTCTACACTAAAAGCTCTAGAATTGGGTGCTGTTGATTTTATTCCGAAAGAATTATCCTTTGTAAATATTAATATCACAAAGATTAAAGAAGATTTAATTCAAAAAGTAAAAGAGATAGTAAAGCAGAGACAGTTAAATGACAGGTTAAAAAGACTGCGGTTACTTAGCAGACCGACATCTACGAGTATTCCGGCAGCTGCGATGGCAGATATTCCACGAATTGGTTATAAAGCAGTTGCTCTCGGTATCTCAACTGGTGGACCTTTATCACTTCAAAAGATTTTGCCTGTACTTTCGGAAAGAATTAAAATACCGATATTTATTGTTCAGCACATGCCCCCCCGTTTTACAAAATCACTTGCCGAAAGATTGAATGGTATGAGTAGTCTTACTGTTAAAGAAGCCGAACATGGCGAGAAAGTGGAAAATGGTTTTGTATATATCGCTCCAGGTGGATTTCACATGACTATTAGAAAAATGAGTATGAGTAATTCTATTATTGAAATATCCGAAGAACCTTCATATACTCTTCATAGACCCGCAGTTGATGTGATGATGAACTCTGTAATAGAAGTTTATGGCAAACAAACTCTCGGTGTTATTATGACAGGTATGGGTAAGGATGGATATGAAGCTATAAAAAGATTAAAGAGTATGGGTGGATATGCTATTGCACAAGAGGAGAGAAGTTGCGTAGTTTACGGTATGCCTAAAGCAATTGTTGATGCCGGTTTAGCCGACTCAATTCTCCCTTTAGAAAAAATCCCTGAAATGATAAATAAGGTAGTAATTTAATGAACAAATTTGAAGATAATTTATATAAAGATGTTTTCTCCAAAAACTCTGAAAAAAGCGGTAATTTAATAAAATCGACTGATATTGCATTAAAAGGTTTTACAAAAATTACGCTCGAACATGAAGATTTTGATGATGTAAAGATATATCTAAAAAAAGATGCGAACGATAACGTAAAAGAAATAAAATTTGTTTGTTCATGCGGAATGACTAAAAGTATTATTTTAGATTATTCTGAATAATAAACCCCAGATGTACATATTTAGCCAATTAACCTCGATTTTTCCTTAAAAACAGTCAAAAAACCCCATTTCTTTTTGGCATTCCATTTGGAATAGATATTATAAAAAAATTCCGGGTGGAAAATGGCAAACACAATCAAATTACTTGAAAATTTACTCGATTATTGCGCAGTAAAGAATAAAGTCATATCAAAAAACATTGCCAATGTAGGTACAGAAAATTATAGAAGAGAAGAAGTAGAATTTAAAAACCTCTTTGAAAGCAATCTCAGTTCCAATCTAAAAACAGAAAATTCAAAGCATATAGGTTCAGCAAATTGCTCTTCAGAATCTGGAAAATTTAATGTTGTTCTTGATAAAGATTCCGAAGCAACTTCCGGAATTAATAATGTTAATATCGAAGATGAGATGTCCCAATTAGCCGAAAATACACTTCGATTCAAATTTGCTTCAAAAAAATCGGGTGAATATTATCGTTTGATTCAAAATGTAATAAAAGATGGAGGTAAAGCATGAAAATTGGAAATAGTTTCCTTGGTTTAGGTATTAGTTCAAAAGGAATGAGCATCCAAAGGAAAAAGATGGATCTTATTTCAGAAAATATTGCTAATGCTGATTCAGTTCGTAATGCAGATGGAACTCCTTACAAAAGAAAAATGCTTAACGTAAAAACAGAGCAGTCTTCTTTTGCTTCTAACCTTAAATTAGAGAACCAATCTATTAAACTTATTAAATCAAACGAAAATCATCTTTCACTTCAAAATCAGGGCGAAGTCAATTTACCTGAAATGAAAAATGATGTAACAATGAATGAAGATACAGATAATAATAAAGGTGAAGTAGTATATATGCCGGAACACCCAAATGCAGATGATAAAGGGTATGTAGAGATGTCGAATGTAAATATAATTAATGAAATGGTCGATATGATTGCAGCATCAAGAAGCTATGAAGCTAATTTAACTGCACTTACTTCATCAAAACAAATGATAAAAGATTCTTTGGAGATATAGAATGAAAATCGTTCCTAATCAAGCCGGTACATACTCTTTGAATAATATTAGAAATACAGCACAGGCAAAAGAAAAATTTTCTTTAACTAGCCCAGAAATCTCAGGCGAAGAGAAGAAATACTTTGCTGAAGTATATCCACAGAAGCAAAATGAAATTATGGACTATGAGTTTTATAATGCACGAGGTAAAACAACAGGTGTTTCAGTAGGTTCACTTTTAGATAGAAGAGGATGATATGAATATTGAAAGATTATCGAAAATAATGTCAAACCCGATGGCTGATATGGAAAAAAAAGCAGCCCCGGCAGAGGGTTTTGGCAATACGTTGATGAATGTTATTAATGACGTGAATAAATCTCAACTGGATTCTGCAAAAGCAGTGGAAGGATTTGTATCCGGGGAAGGTATTGAACTTCATGAAGTAATGCTTGCAGGCGAAAAAGCCAAAACTAATTTAGACCTGCTTATGGAAATTAGAAATAAAACTTTAGATATGTATAAAGAATTAACAAGGATCCCGTTATAAAATGAACTCAAATCCACTACAAGCAATTTTAGGAATATTTAATAAGCTAAACCCAAAGCAAAAATTTATGATGGTAGGCGGAATTTTGCTTACAGGTGTTCTGCTTGTTTTAATGCTCTTTATGTTGAATGAACCAAGTTATTCTACTTTGTATTCAGGTCTTGCGCCTGAAGATGCATCAAAAGTAATTGATCATCTTTCGAGTCAAAAAATCTTATACAAGATAGAAGATAACGGACAAACTATAAAAGTACCTAAAGAGAAATTATATGAAACACGTCTTACTTTAGCCGGTAAGGGGATTCCAAGTTCCGGTATGATAGGATATGAAATATTTGATAAAGCGAATATGGGTATGTCGGAATTTATGCAAAAGTTAAATTACAAACGCGCACTCGAAGGAGAAATTGGAAGAACAATAAGTCAAATTGATGGAGTACAAGCCGCTCGAGTTCATATCGTTATACCTCAAAAATCAATTTTTAAAGAAGATGAAAAAGATCCAACTGCTTCAGTTGTTCTTAAATTAAAAGGTAATTCAGGTTTAAGTAAAGAAAATATTCTTTCAATAGTAAATTTAGTTAGTAGCAGCGTAGAGGGATTACCTGTAAATAAAGTCTCGGTGATAGATACTCACGGAAGGATACTATCTTCAGATACCGAGGAAGGTCCTTTAGCTTTTGCTTCGAGCAAACAATATGAAATTAAACAAACTGTCGAAAAATATCTTGCAAATAAAGCACAATCGATATTAGATAATGTACTTGGAATAGGAAATGCTATGGTTCAGATAAATGCGGATATTAATTTTGACCAAGTTGAAAAAACAATGGAACAATATGACCCCGATTCACAAGTTGCAATTAGTGAGCAGACTGTTAAAACTAATAATGAAGGAAAATCTTATTCTGATTCTACAAGTGCAACAAATCAAAATGTTGTAACAAATTATGAAATAAATAAAACCATACAAAAAGTTGTTGAAGGAAGTGGAAATATATCGCGCCTAAGTGTTGCCGCAGTTATTAATGATGTGGCAAAAGAAGTTAAAAATGGTGATAAAACTGAAGTAGTTTTTGAACCACGATCACCTGAACAACTAAAAAAATTAGAAGATTTAGTTAAAAATGCGGTTGGTATAGATATTCAAAGAAATGACCAGTTCTCTTTAGTAAGCATTCCATTTGAAGTAAAGCCGCTCGATAATTTAGATTTAGAAGAACAAGCAACACTTGTTCCGCAAGTAGATCAATATATTAATTTGGTTTTGATATTAGTAGCAATTGCATCTTCAATCTTGGTGCTAAAAAGTTTAATGAAAAAATTAAAAAACGAAAAAATTATAATTGGTACGTATAATGCAGGAGGTGGGGAAATGTCTATGCCTTCAACTGCTCCGGCAATGAATATAAAAATTGAAAAAAGCAATGCTGCACAACTTGCAATTCAAAGAAGAAGACAAAATCTACCGGTAGGTGATTTAGAGGATGAGATTTCGGAAGAAGCTTTAATTAAAAAGAATCAACAGGAAAAAATTGTGAATTATGTATCCAAGAACCCTGTGGATGCAGCTAAACTTATAAACGCATGGATGCATGAAGATGAAATCTGATTTGAAACAACTTAAAGAAGTAGCATCGGAAGTTACAGGTATTCAGAAAGCAGCATTGATGATGGTTGCTTTAAATATCGAAGCGGCAGCTTCTGTTTTTAAATTTCTCGATCCAATTGATGTTGAATTATTATCAGCAGAGATATCGAAAGTAAAAAATATTCCCGCTAAAACAGTTGATAACGTTGTTTCCGAATTTTATGGTATGGTAACTGCACGCGAATATGTGCTTGAGGGTGGTATTGATTATGCTCAAGCTGTTTTAGAAAAAACATTCGGACTTTCACGTGCTAGAGAAATAATTGATAAAGTAAAACGACTTACCACCTTAAAAGGTTTTGATGTATTGAAAAAGGCAGAACCTGCTCAATTAATCAATTTCCTTAATAAAGAACATCCGCAAACAATGGCTTTGATACTTTCGCAATTAAACCCGGACCAAACAGCAAGTGCAATGAAAGAATTACCTGAAGACCTTAGAATTGATGTAGCACACCGAATAGCTACACTTGGTAAAATTGCTCCTCAAACATTAAAACAAATCGAACATGTAGTGGATGATATAGCCGGTTTATCTATGAGCCAATCTGTTGGCAAGCTTGGTGGTTCAAAATGCCTCGCAGGTATATTAAATCGTTTGAGCGTTACCTTAACGAAAGATATTCTTACCAAAATGGAAGATATTGATCCAGAGATTACGTATGAAGTAAAAAGGCTAATGTTTATTTTTGACGAAATTGTAAATATATCTGATAAAGATATTCAAAAGATTTTAAGAGAAGTTGATAGAAAAGATCTTGCCCTTGCACTTAAGATTTCAGAAGATAAGTTAAAAGAAAAAATATTCAAGAATATGTCAGAAAGAGCTGCCGACTTACTAAAAGAAGAATTGCAGTATATGGGTATGGTGAAATTAAAAGAAGTTGAGGGAGCTCAAGGTAAAATAATTGATGTAATTAAAGCTCTTGAAGAGAATGGTGAAATTTCATTAAACTTAAGAGGCGGACCGGAAGAGGTTTATGTCTAGCATTCTTAGAATCAATTCAGCTCCTAAAATTAATATTAAAGGATTCTCTTCTGAACCGATTCAAGAAGTCCAGGATTCTGTTTCCATCAAGCAAAAACTTGAAGAAACTTATATTAAAGGTCTCAAAGAAGGTCAGCAAAAGATAAAAATTGAATTGGAAAAAGATTTTTCCGAAAAGCTTTATCGAAAGTATGAAGAAGTATATCATTTGATTAATTCTTTTAATGAAAAGATTGAAGAGTATGAAGCTTCTTTCGAAAAAATTGTTCTTGATACTGCATTTATTGTAGCAGAAAAAATTGTTCAAAGAGAAATTAATAATGAACCTTTTATAAACGATGTAATTAAAAATGCAATTAATAAAGTGATTGGCGCAAATGAAGTTAAGATTAAACTTCATCCGGATGATTTAGCACAGCTTAATCAATATAAAAAAGAATCCATAACTACCGGTTCTTTTAGTAAGATAAATTACGAAGGAGACAATAGGATTGAAAAAGGTGGCTGCTTAATTGAAACTGATATTGGAAATGTTGATGCACGAATTACAACTCAATTAGATGAACTAAAAAGAAGGTTAGAAGAGAATAATAATCAATGACGCTGCATGACCAATATATGGAAAAATTTTCAAGAATAGTTTCTTCTTCTGAATCATTTAAGGTAAATGGTAAAGTTGTTGATGTTGTAGGATTGGTTATTGTTTCCATTGGTCCAAATGCAGTAATGGGAGAAATTTGTACTATAATTGACCAAAATGGAATTGAAGTTTGTAAAGCAGAAGTTGTCGGATTCAAAGCCGGTAAAGTTTTATCTATCGCAATTGGTGAGGTAAATAACATTTCTCCTGCTTGTGAAATACGAGCATCTGGAAAAGGATTTACAGTCCCGGTAGGTAAAGAACTTCTCGGGAGAGTAATTGATGGTCTCGGAAATCCAATGGATGGCAAAGGAGAAATCAATTTTGCAATTCAGAAAGATGCTCATCGAGAACCACCTAATCCACTTGAGAGAAAGAGAATAATGACACCTCTTCAAACGGGTGTTCGGGCAATTGACGGTCTACTCACTATTGGTAAAGGTCAGAGAGTTGGAATTTTTGCAGGTAGTGGTGTTGGAAAAAGCGTAACACTCGGAATGATTGCAAGAAATACAAGTGCAGATGTAAATGTAATTACTTTAATTGGCGAGCGTGGAAGGGAAGTAAGAGAATTTATTGAAAAAGATTTAGGTGATGAAGGACTTGCAAGATCTGTCGTAGTAGTTGCTACAAGTGATAAATCTCCGTTGGTTAGAATGAAAGGCGCTTATGTCGGTACTACGATTGCCGAATATTTTCGTGATCTTGGATTAAATGTTCTTTTAATGATGGATTCAGTTACTAGGTATGCAATGGCACAAAGAGAAATAGGACTAACAATCGGCGAGCCTCCTACAAGCAAAGGTTATACGCCTTCTGTATTTGCACTTCTTCCAAAATTATTAGAAAGAGCCGGAAATACAGAAAAAGGTTCAATTACAGGTATTTATACTGTCTTGGTAGATGGCGATGATATGGTAGAACCAATTGCTGATGCTGTTCGTTCAATATTAGATGGTCATATTGTTCTTTCAAGAAAATTAGCAAATAAAGGACATTACCCCGCTATTGATACACTTCAAAGTGTAAGTAGAGTTATGCCTGACATAGTTGATCATGACCACTTAAAGAAAGTTATGAATTTTAATGAGCTTCTATCAACACATCGTGATGCGGAAGACTTAATAAATATTGGAGCTTATGTAAAGGGGAGCAATCCTTCAATTGATAGATCAATTTCAAAAATTGGCCAATTAAAATCTTTTCTAAAACAAGATATTTTTGAAAAAGCTTTATATGCAGATACAGTTGAAAGACTAAATCAAATTATTGACATTAATAACGGCTGATAAATTATGGGAAAATTTAAGTTTAAATTTGATCCAATTGTAAGAGTTAAAGAGATTTTCGAAAAAAATATAATGAAAGATATTTCTATTATAGAAAAAGAGATATATACAGTTGATCGAAAGATCGAAGACCTAAAGCGTAATATTAAATCGCTTGAAAATGAAATTGGTACAGGAAAAATATCTGCTATTAATTATAAAAGTTCCAAGCTATATGTTAAGCAATTAGAAGGTCAAATTGATTCTTTCGTAAAAATAATTGTCGATTTGAAATCAAAAAGAGAAATTAAATTTGTTGAGCTTAGAGAAAAGAAAAAAGAGATACAGATTTTAGAGACTTTAAAAGAAAATAAAAAACAAGAATTTATGATTGATGCAAATCGTGAAGAATTAAAACAATTAAACGAAATCGCAATTACAAATTTTGTGAGGAAGGAAAATTGAAAGAGAAACTAATTTATGTTGTTATTTTTCTATTTGCATTTATTGCAGTTACAGGAGCAATGTATTACGCCGCAGGGGCTTATAAAAATGTTTTTGCTTTTGATTTTAGTCCAGCTGACCATAGTTTCAAGCCCGTAACAGATTCATTAAAAACAAAAGCACCGGAATCCCCTAAGCCTATGGTTCAACCAGTTGATACTGAGGCAAAAATAGATTCACTTCTAAAAAACAATAATCTCGAAACTCCAATTGTAGCAGAAAATAATCCAGTAAAATTAGATTCATTAAAACTTCTTTTAGCTGAAATAAAAAAATTAAAAGAAGAAAATAGCAATGGAAAATCTAAATCCATTCCTGCTGTAGTTTCTATGGTGCCAGAGAAAAATACAGCAGAAGTAACCAAACAGATTAAAAAGGATAGCACATATAACTCATGGATAAAAAACAGTATAAAACTGTATGAATCGATGGATACAAAAAAAGCCGCTAAAATAATTCAAGGATATTCCGATAATATAGCAAGAGAGATATTGTTTTCCATGAAAAAAAAGAAAGCAGCTGAAATAATCTCTGAATTAAAACCGGAAGCTGCCACAAGGATAATGAATTTACAATGAATCTAAACCCACTTTTTCTCAATAAACTCAATAGTGCTAATAATGGGCAGGCTATTTCTTTCCCTAAATTAGAATCTCAGCAATTCCTTTTTTCTAACATTATTCAAGTTTATGAAGAAGACTTAGAAATTCCACAGGCAGTACAGAATTTAATTACTGAAGAAAAACCTGATCTTTTAATTTCAGAACTTTCGCAGATACTTTCTTCATTTGATGGTAATCAAAATATTGCTACTTCAGAGAATCAAAGTGAAATACCTTTATTAGTTAATGAAAAAGAGATTGTAGGTAAAGAATTTAATTTTGATAAAGCAACTGTAAAAGAATTAATAAATAAAATTCGAGAACTATTAGATGTTAATAAAAATTTTAGTATCGAAGTTAAGAAAATACAATTAAATGTTGATGGGGAAAATAGTAAGCCAATTAAAGAAGAGTCCCTGAATCTCGAAGGTACTAAGATAAAATATGTTTCTACCTCCGCTGAAGCGGAAAAATTAATTTCACCATTTGAAGGAAGTATATCAAAAAAAGTAGAAACCGTACCTGATGATTCGCTTTCTAAAGAGAATTCCGTTTTTGATAAATCTTGCAATAAAGAAATACCATCTGAAGTAAATTCTGAACCTGATTACTCCTTTGAAATAAAAATTAAAACAGAATCAAAGGAAGTATTAGTAACTATAATTCCTACGAATGTTATTAAAACTATACCTAATAAAAATTCAGAAGCAAGTAGTGTAGTAACTATTGAGAACTCAGAAACCAGCGGAGCAGTGCCTGTTGCAAATTCAGAAACTAATAGAGCTAAAAAGTTTGGTAACTCAGGGACTGGCAGTTCGTTACTGCCTGAAAGTTCGGCGTTTAGTAAAAGCGGTGTTGTAAATGAAAATGTGGGGTTAGTAAAAAGTTCAGAACAAGTATTATCAAAAAGCAAATCTTCTGTTCTAAATCCAGTACCTGTTTCTGAATTTAGCAACTCTAACGAACAAAATATTGATTTGGATGCCCAGATCTTAAACCAAAATGATTCTTTGCAAACTAATTCCGTTAAAGGCGATTCAGAACTGACCGAAAATGTTTCCATAAAAGCTTCAGTAATTGTTGAAGATAAAAATGATATCTATGTAGAAGCTCCATTGAAACAGAGTAAACAATCACCAATTGAACTTACAGTACCTAACAAACATTTCTCAGTAAAAGTTCAGGAATCAGGCGAAAACGTAAATTTAACTCCTAATCAAAAAGGAACAGAAATTATAAAAACTGAACCTTTTCTTGAAAAAACAACACCAACAGCGATAAAACAATTTTCAAATGAATCCGGGATTGAAGGGTCTATACCTGTTCAGGAAGGGTTATCAAAACAATTTGCCCAGAATACTGAATTGGATGTAGAGACAGTAACACCTTCTATTATGAAATCTGAAGTTGATGTTGAAAATAAAACTGTTAAATTAGAACCTTTAAAGAGCACGATTTCACCAGACTCAGAACCAGTTGTGAAAGTAAAAACAACCGTGACTAAGGTTGCCCAACCAAATTCAATCATAGAAGTTGAACCTAAAAGTAATGGCATTTTTGATAAAAGTAGTATGGAAGTAAATCAACCTGAATCTGTAAATATTCCGGATTCAAAAGTTGTCATTGAAAAAGTAGGTTTTTCTAACGAAGTAGAATCTAAAGAAGAAAAAACTATAAATAAAGATGTAGCACAAACTAAAGCAACAAATGGAGTAGTAATATCAGAAAAACCTGAAGGTGCAGCTAACACAAAGGAAACGGTAAAACCAGAAACTCTGATTACAACTAAAGAGACAGTAAGAGCAGAAACCCCTGCACCTGTCAAAGAAGCATTGAAAGCTGAAACCCTTGCTACTACAAAAGAAACATTGAACGAAGCTAAAAAAACTGAAACTCCAGGTCCTGTTAAAGAAGCAGTAAAACCGGAGACTTCAGCTCCAGAGCATAAAGAAAACATACAAATAAATAAAATTAGTGACCCGATATCAACCGAAAAAGTCAAATATTCAAAAGAAGTTGATGATTCAATCCCGGTTGAAAAGAATTTACCAAGTGTTAAAAAGGCACAAACGGAAGAAATAAAAATCATTTCTGAAGACAAAGATTATAAAGTAAAAATAGAAGTAAAAAATAATAGTGAAATCATTGCTTCAAAAATAGAAAATATTGTAACTACTCCTGCAAAGGAATTAGAAGTATTTGAAATATCAGGAATGATGAAATCGATAAAATCTGAATCCAATAAAGATATTAAAATCGAGGAGACTGTTAAAGTCGGGAAAGAAAATACAACTACTGATGCGAAAAAAGTAACTGAATCAGAAGCCAAATCTGATACCGGAAGTAAAAATGAATTCTCAGATAAAAACTTGCAGCAATTCACCAAGAGCCAAACTATTGATAGAGTGGAAGCACCAAAAGATAAAATATTTAGCGAACTACATAATATGCAAGATAACATTCGCTTGATAAAAAGTAATGAGATAGTAAAAGAGATTAATAAAGTATTCGCACGTCCCGAAGCGCAGAGCATGACTTTCCAAATTACTCCAGATGAATTGGGGAAAGTGAAATTAGTAATTGATTTAATTGAAAATCGTGTAAGTGCAAAAATTGAAGTTGAATCTGAACAAGTAAGGCAAATAGTTCAGAATAATATAGAACAATTAAAAAGCAGTATTCAATCGTCCGGTGTTCAAGTTTCAAGTTTGAATGTAAGTCTAAATTATAATGAGCAGAAAGCCGGTAAGAACTCATTAAGTAAAAAGAAAAACTCAACAAATGAAAATAAGTTTGAAATAGAAGATGCTAAAGACGATAATTCTCGTAAAAAAATGGGATATAGCACAGTCGAATTTTTAGCATAGGAGAATAAAATGGTTGACGGAGTAACAGGTACAAGTAGTTCTTCATTATCAAATGCAGTTTCAGCTAATAAAAGTGAACTTGGGAAAGACGATTTCCTAAAATTAATGATCGCTCAAATGAAGAATCAGGATCCAATGAATCCTATGGATAGTTCTCAATATTCAGCTCAGTTAGCTCAATTCAGTTCATTAGAACAGCTAACGAACTTAAATGACTATATGAAGCAAAGTATTGATGCAAACTATCTACTTACACAATCAATTAATAACACGCTTTATGCAAACTTGATTGGTAAAGAAGTAAAAGTTGGCGGCAGTGAATTAGTAGTTAATGGTCAAAACGAAATTAATATTGGCTATGAACTCCCTGAAAATGCTAGGTCAGTGGATATAAAAGTTTATAATGAGTTTGGAAGCTTAGTAAAAACTATTAGTGGAGATAATTCTAAAGGAGAGAATAAACTTTCTTGGGATTTATCCGATAATAATGGTGTAAATGTAGCAAATGGTAATTACACCTTTAAAATAGAAGCAACAGCATATAATGGAGATTCAATGGTTCCGTCATCATCATACAAAATAGGAAAGATAGAAGGTGTTAAATACACTGATTCCGGTACTATGCTTGTTATTAATGGTGCGTTATATCAATCTGATTCAATTATAGAGATTGTTAATGCTTCGAGTGATGGAGGTGAGTGATGGCAGAGATTAACGGTGTCTCTGTTCCTTTTATACCGATAGTACATGAGCAAGAGCCCGTTGTACGCAGGAATGATCCTGTCCGTTCTTCATTTAATGATATTTTCAAAGTAGAATTAGAAAAGGTAAAATTCTCTAATCATGCACTCAAAAGATTGGAATCGCGTAATATCCAATTTAATGAAGGTGAAATGACAAGGATACAAAATGCAGTTGATAAAGCTGAATTAAAAGGGGCTAAAGATTCTTTAGTTCTTCTCGATAATACAGCATTGATAGTCAACATACCTAATAAAACAGTTGTAACGGCTATCGAAGTAAAT
>JBAYVI010000053.1:0-19024 GCA_041674625.1 Melioribacteraceae bacterium
GCTAAAAAATCATCAGCTTCTAATGTTTTCTCATTTTCATCAGTATCAAGATAATTTACAATAATCGATTTTGGTCTCTCTACGTCAGCTCTTAAATTCGGAAGACTTAAACAACCCTCTTCAATAACTACTAATTCATCTGACCTTTCAACAATTTTTGGATTAATCATTACCAATGGCCTGGATTTTTCGTAACCTTCAACAGGACTTAGGTCTATAACAAACAAAGAATCCCTAAAACCAACCTGATTAGCTGCCAAACCTACGCCATATGCGTTTCTCATAGTCTCGAACATATTTGTTATTTTACCTATTAATTCGTCCGATACTTCTTTTACTGGTTTTGCTTTTTCACGAAGTATTTTATCCCCATAAACGGTGATTGGAATAATTGACATTACAACTCCTAATTATTAATTATATTACCCGTTTCAACTTCCGCACTTAAATCCTTAAAAAGTGAAACTTCGGTTGCGCAGAAAAGCATTCGGATATAAAGTCTAAAGATAATTAACATTTGTTGAAGAATAAAGGTTATGACTAAATAATAATAAGGTGTCCGAGGAATAAATCGATTTAAAAGGTTATAAAAGACTGCTCCCAACGCTCCGAGTATGGCAATAATCAAAAAAATTGCAAAAACTTTGAAGAAATTTTTCTTAATAAATAATATTGCAGAATAAATTTCTTTAAAAACAGTATTAGAATCTTTTACACCAAGTGAAACTTTAGAGTAATCTGCAATTATAGAAATTACCCCAATAAAAAATATTAAAAGGATATATCTTAATGAACGGATAACGAAATCTCCCATAACACTTTCTGAGTTGCTATAAGTCCACCCTATTAAGTCTCCTGCAAAATCATTAATAATAAAAGCAGCAACATAAAGAAATAGTGTAGCCACCAGGATTTTCACAAAACGATAAAAATACTTCACACCTCCAAAGAAAAAATCTACCATATGATTTTTTTGCGGCTGATGGAAAACAGATATCAATCCGCCTAAGAAAAATGTTTGGATCAATGTGTAAATACCTACCACGAAATAAATATTAAGCGGAATTTGTTCTATATGTATTTTATAAATGTTTTGGAATTGAGCAAACCACATCAAATCAAAATCCACAGCAAGTTTATCGCTATAGAGAGACTGCCCGAGTGAATCAATAAGAAGCTGGTAAATAGGTACCGTTAAAACAACCGCCGAGATAGCATTTATCGCCCATAAAAGAATAACAAACTTGGAATTATGAAATACTATACGAACTCCATGTAAAATAAATTCCTTTATTGATAAAATCATCCTATACTCCCAAGAATCATTAGAGCATTTTGAATCCAAAAAAACCACCTGAGACTAATAGAAATCGAAGCCCAGTATTTACTATCGACAGTATATGAATTATTGGCAAAATTAATATCTAACATATTTTTTCTATAAGGGTCTATTTCGGCTGCGAGTACTTTATTCAAAGTATGGAACTTGAATACTTTATAACGAACATTTTCTGTCCATTTCTGATATAGAGTATCTTTATCTGTATAAAGTGCGATATCGTTTTCAAAAAAACCCTCACGTAAACGTTCAGCTAATACTTCAAAATCATCCAGTCCAACTCTTTTGATATTGGTAATTGAATAGTCATGTACTCGAGCATTATAATAAAACTCTCTAAAAAACCAATTTAACTTATCCCCTTCCCTTTCTTTAGCTAACTTGATAAAATCTAATGCAGTTGGATGTTTGAATTTATATCGATTATAATAGTCTTTCAATAAACTCATCATATTTGTATATCCTATATAACGCTCTAGTGAAAGAAGAACTAATTCGGGTTTTGAATAAGAATTAACAGAATATGATAACCGTGTTGGAAGCTGATAAGAAGTATCTGCAAGTGCACCAATCGTAAGATTTCTATAATAGGAATTTGCTGCCGCTAAACCTTCCGGCACTTTTAGGTCTGCTAAAGTATAGATAATCGGGATTTCTCTATACATGAGGAAATTTAATCCAAAAACAGGAACATGCGTAGCAATCTTAAAATTGGCAAATCCACCTCCATAATATTTATATACAATTTTTGTAGCAATGTAAGAGGTAAAGCCTTCATCTAACCATGCTTCGTAAACCTCGTTATTAGCAATTAGCCCTTGAAAAAACTGGTGAGTAAATTCATGAATCACAAGATATTCCGGCTGCATTGTGCCTTGAGGAGAAAATAGTTCTGCACTTACAGTAAAAATTCCGGGATATTCCATTCCCCCGGATGCGGATGTTCGTGGCACATCAACTAATGTAATAGACTCATAAGGGTAATCTCCAATATTTTTTTCAAAAAAATTAAGACTATTTTTTACTGCATCCTTATATCGCCAAAAATATTTTTCTCTTTCCGGTTGTACAAATAGATTTATTGTTATAACTGAACCATCTTTTCTTTGATATTCTTCTCGTTTATATAAAATGTTGTCTGTTACAAAAAATGCAAAATCATGAACACCATTTTGTATAAAAGAAAATATTTTAGAATTAGAAGTAGAATCTTCTTTTACTAAAGACCCCGTAGCTCCAACTCTAAATTTTTTAGGCACATTGATTTTGAAATTATAATTGCCAAAGTCAGAGAAAAAATTTTGCCATGGATAATAAGGTTCACAAATCCATTTCCCATTTTGAAAAACTCCTGCTTTTGGAAACCATTGCGAAACAAAAGAAAAATTTCTCCCGGTAGCATAACCAAATCTTTTAACTGATTTTGGAACTTTTAACTGATAATCAAATTCCACTATTGTGGAATCCCCCTTAGATAAAGCCTTTGGTAAAAGTAAATACGCAACAGTACTATCATTTACATTACCATCTTTAAATTGATAATTCAATTCTATCGGGTTATTATTGAGAGAAATGGAATTAAAAACGATTGAAGTCATCTCTTCTTTATCAAGCGAATAATAGGAAGAAAATAATGTCTTATTATTTTTATATGCATTAGCGTACAAATGAATATAAATTTTATCAGTTGGATATTCGGAATTGTTAATCCACACCATTTTCTCCTTAACGTTAAGAAGTTTTGAGTAAGGATCAAGTTTTAAGTCAAAATTATAATTGGCAGTTGGTACGTAATCAGAGGTGTTGTCTATTTTTATTCCGCTTCGATAATTGTGATTATCCTTATGAGGGGTAAAATCTTCTTTCTGCAAATCAGCATTTACCATTACCAATGCAGAAAAAATGAAAAATAGAATTACTGCAAAAATTATTTTCATAATCGGTTAATTTAATAAATATGAGTGAGGTAACAAAAATTAAATAAAATGAGATTGGATTGCATTTTGAGACATATTAATATTTGATTTTCAAAAACTTAGTTCGTTTCTAATCAATTTTCCAAAGATATCTGCAGGCATCTTTATTGCGTCCTGTTCGTGTTAAAATTAAAAAAACCATTTATTAAACGAACAAAATACGAGAATTTAAATGAAGGTTGTTACAGCCGCATTAGCCCAATTGTTTAAGAAGGTTTTAAGCTTAAACGTATTGTTAGGATTTATTCTCTTCATTTCTTTTTTTTGGGCATAACTCCAAAAAAAGTAGACGCACAAACTACTAAGCCGGTACCTATCCAGTTTTTCTATGTACCGCTTCCTGAAGAACAAATTCTTCAATCTTTACAAACACTAAATACTAATGGAACTAGCTCAGTTAATCCAGTTCAAACATACATATCCATTTCATCCATTGCAGATAACACAGTAATCTATTATGATCAATAGGAATATGGTTTTGAGCCGGATATTGCGAATCCAACTAATTTGTACAGTAATAGCAAACTTGGCAGAACACAAATTTGGGGTGATAGAAATCCTGCAAATGGAGCACCACCCGGAATCCCTTCTGATATTATAAATTCTAGAACTGTAATTATATTAAATAATCCGGTAGTTATTATGAACCTGTTTCAACCCCAATTAGTCTCAAGGCATAAATGAGACTAGTACAGTTGTTTGGTTATATAATGCTAATAGTACTCAAATTTCTGTTCAATATCAGACTAGAACAGGCTCAAATGGGAACTCAATTACTACAGTTCCAATTACAGTTCCTGCAAAAGGATATGCCAAACAGATAATGACTGACGGCTTTGGAGCAAAATTTTTCACTGTTGACGGATCTAAATTTTATGCTATTTCAGCAACTGATGCTAATTATAGTAGCATCAACAATAGTGGAAATAGATCATTGGACTGAGGTTTTACTTTAGTTTCTGAATCCGCTCTAACTCAACAGATCTTAATTGGTCTTGGAATTGAAAGAGATCCTACTTCATCAACGAATCCGAATGAACATGGAAACCCGGTTTGGGTTACACCTATCGGCAACGGAAACACCCCTGTTTCTATTTATATAGATTACGAGGCAAATCCTATTACTGGATCATTAACCAACCCATTTGGAAATATATATGATCAATTGATTACATTAAGAGAATTAGAAAGAGCTAAATTATTCAATCCATCCGGAAATCAAACAGGAATGTTGGTTTATACTCTTACGCAAGGCGTAAAATTGGCTGCTGCTTAGAGACAAGATCCTATGATCGCCTCGGCAGGTGCTCCCGGGTTGGATGTCGGAACTGGGATTCCACCTTTGCCTGCTTTTGATGCCGGTAAAAATGGCACCCTATCACAGGATAATGATGGCGGTGGTTTCATAAGTCCCGGTGATGATTTATTATATACAATTGTAGTCAATAATATTAGCCGTGCTCCTGTGCCCGATTTAAAATTTTTAGATTTTCTTCCATTAAATACTAGTTATATTCCAAACACTACATTCTTTACAAACAATAGTAATGTTACTACTCCAATTGCAGATAATGGTTCTGGAACTCCATTTCCTTTAGATGAACTGGAACAATATTAGACAATTCCTCTGCCCTTCCGGTCGGCGGGTCATATCAAGTTACATTCAAAGATTGTATGATGGGGATGGTAATTTAGTTGCCACAACAATAACCGATGAAAACGGTAATTATACATTCTTAGGTCTTCTACCGGGTAATTATCAAGTTGAATTTGTTCCTTCATCTGTATATGATTTTACAACTGAAAATGAAGATGGCACAGGATTGAACGGTTCTAAAAATTCAGACGCTAATCCTACTACCGGTAAAACAGGAATTATAATTCTCGCAGCCGGCTTGGAATATCTTTCTCATAATGCAAATATAGTTACTTATGACCCACTTACCAGTAAATGGATAATTGGCGAACTAAACAATGTTGGTTTTGCTACACTGAATATAACAGTTAAAGTAAACTGCGAACAGATTAATAGCTCGACTTTCGATCTGGGAATTGCAAATAATTTTAATCTTGTAGTAATACAGGTGGAAATTGGGAAAATCTATGTGGATTTGGTTTCGGTGAAATTGTTTATACCTTAGCTTATAGCAATACATCAATATATGCCGGCACATGGGGTGGAAATATCTATATCTCTACGAACCAAGGTACAAGCTGGACAAAAATAAATCAAGGTATGTCAGTTGGATTTATTTGGTCATTAAAAGTAGTGAATGATAACCTTATCTTCGCTGCAACAGAAAAAGGTCTATATAAATACAATGGTACAGATTGGACATTGACTACCCTTTCAGGTATGGATGTACATTCAATTGCAATCGGTACAACCGGCTCTACTACTCGTATATTCGCAGCTACATGGGGTAATGGAGTTTATACATCTACTGATTTTGGAGCAACCTGGCTTCATTCAGTTGATGGCTGTTACAACTTATTAGCAATGAATACAATCGAAGCAGTTTCGGCTGAGAAAGCTTATGTAACTTCATTCGGTGGTGGTGTATTTGTTACCATAAATGGTGGAGTATCATGGAGCAAAGTAAATCTTGGTTATAGCTTCGCCTTGACAGTAGCTACTTCCGGTAATAATGTTTATGTTGGCACTTATGGAGACGGTTTATATATGTCTTCAAACAGTGGAACAAACTGGAACAAAGTTACAACACTAAGCGCACCATTTATTTATTCACTTGTAGTCGATAATAGTGGTTTCGTTTATGCCTCATCTTGGACAAGCGGCGTTTCTGTTTCTAAAGATAATGGTGCAACTTGGACTTCACTCGGAATGGGCGGATTTGGTGTAAGTTCAATCTTCGTTAATCCAAGTACTCAAGATGTTTTCGTTGGTACTAAAGAAGGTGAAGTTTTCTTCTCAAGAAGTGGCGGAACTACTGATGTTAATGAAAACTCTTTAATTCCAACGGAGTTTTAATTGGATCAGAATTATCCTAATCCATTTAATCCTACTACGACTATTCAATTCGCATTGCCTCAAGCAGGTCAATATAGATTGAAAGTTTATAGTGTACTTGGTGAAGAGGTTGCAGAATTATTAAATAACGAATTTGATGCCGGAATTCATAAAGTAACATTCGATGCTAGTAGACTATCGAGCGGAATGTATATTTATAGATTAACCGGAAACAACGTTAATATTACAAAAAAAATGTTATTGATGAAGTAATAAAAATAATCATATTGACCCTATGATTAAAAGGCGGCTATTTAGCCGCTTTTTTTTATTACCGATGATTTTATATTTTGGGTTGGAAAATAATTTGTGCACCCTACCAATATTTTATTTAATCAACAGCATTTTTTTCGATTCGATACGGAAAGGAGTAATTAATTGATAAAAATATATGCCTGTGGATAAATTAGAGCCATCAAATTCTGCTTTGTAAATTGTATTTGGATTTACTTCCCCATTAAATAACGAAGCGATTTCATTTCCTAATAAATCATAAACTAAAAGTTTTGCATTACACTTTTCTTTCACTGCAAAATTAATTTGAGTAGTGGGATTAAAAGGATTAGGATAATTTTGATTTAATATAAGTGTTGTAGTAATATCTCGAGTGTTGATTGTAATTTCATTACTTAATTCAGAAGTTCCATCTAAATCTATCTGTTTCAATCTATATGAAAATTTTCCATAAGAAGCTGTTCCATCAATAAATGAATATTGATGAGGTGAAGCTGAATTTCCATGTCCTTCAATGAAGCCAATTTTCTCCCACTCCCCATTTATAGATACTCTCTGAATCTCAAAACCATAATTATTTACTTCTGTTGCAGTTTCCCAATTAAGCAGAATTGTATTATTAATAAATACCCCCGTAAAAGAAATTAATTCCACCGGAAGTGGAGCTTGCGAAAGATCGATTTCTGCAAAAGATTGAATATATCCAGAAGTATGGTATTCTTCCCTAACCGAAAGATCCCCTTGTGAAGCTCCGGGGGTCATAACATCTACAACATCAGAACCGGGAAAATCTTGAGTATTGTCCTTATCGTTATTTGAAACAGGTGGTAAGTTAAAATCATTCCTAAAAAATGATGCTAATGTTACAACAATTGTACTAGTGGAAGTAATACCTAATTCAATTAACGGAATTGAAAATTCCACGCAATTACTACTCAGATTATAACTGACATTAGCATTTCCTGAAGGGAAATACCAACCATCACCTGCATATAATTCAATAGAGAAAATATTCAATCCATCCATTTGAATACAATGTAAGTCAATATTTGTACTTGATTTCTGCTTGTTATTTACAAAGATAGTTTGACTCTCATCTCCGATATAATTCATATTACCCGTTCCATTATTAATTGCAATCGAATAAACCGGAAGATCAATGGGATTCAAACTTTTCACTTTAATCATACCGAAAAAGTTTATACCATCAGTTGCAAATCTGACCTCTATAATATCCTCACCCGCAATCCAAAATGGCGAATAATCGGTACGTGTATCATTTATATCTCCTGTATAAATCCATTCACTACTTGAATATGTTGTACCGTGCACAGTTGTAGAAGGTGTACCAATCCAGTCTGAAGGATTGCCATCTACTATTATTGAATGTGATTGTGCTGCTGAAAATATCGGAAGGAATAAGAAGAATATTATGATTGATTTAATATTCATTACGCACCCTAATTGGTAAACTTAAATAGTTTAATGGATATAAATAAGTATTTATTTATAAATATGCAAATAAGAAAAAAATGATAGGTTTTGTTAATATTTCAAAAATGAGTGTGATGTATTTGTAGATTAAGAAAAATAGTTCTTCCAAGTCTAATTCCCCTTGCATATAGTGCAAGGGGAATTAAAGAATTTATTTTATTTCTTTATAAACTCAGTTATTGAATCAACAACAAATTTAATTTGCTCATTAGTTAATTCAGGATAGATGGGTAATGCCATTGAATGCTCAGCTGCATAATTTGCAACCGGAAAATCAGTGTCTTCTGAATTAAGATATGCAAAACATTCCTGACGATGGAAAGCTACCGGGTAGTAAACTTCACAGCCAATATCATTTTTCCTGAGATGATCAAGTAATCCATCTCTATCTCCAACTCTAATAATATATTGATTATAGATATGGTAATTAGTATGCTCAGTTTCTTTATAAACTGGTTTTGGAATTAGAACTTGATTTTTTTCGTCAAGTAAAGTAACACCTTCAGAAACTGCCAACCCTGCTTCAATAAATAATTTTGAATATAATTGTGCATTTTGACGGCGTTTTTCTGACCAAGAATCAAGTTGAGGCAATTTAACTCTTAGAATTGCTGCCTGAAGTGTATCAATTCTAAAATTACCACCAATTACTTTGTGAAAATATTTTGGTTCTGCTCCATGCATCCTCATTATTTTCATTGTATGAAAAAGTTTCTCATCATTGGTAGTACAGATTCCACCATCTCCGAAACAGCCAAGATTTTTAGAAGGGAAAAATGAAAAACATCCAATGTGACCGATTGTGCCAACCTTTTTTCCATCTTTATATTGAACACCGATTGCTTGAGCACCATCTTCAATTACTATCAAGTTATGACGATTTGCAATCTCCATGATAGCATCCATATCTGCTGACTGACCGTATAAATGAACTGGGATTATTGCTTTAGTTTTTTCGGTAATTTTTTCTTCGATCTTTGCAGGATCGATATTAAATGTAACCGGATCAGAATCAACTAATACAGGTATAGCATTCAAACGAGCAACAACACCTGCCGTTGCAAAAAATGAATATGTAGGTACGATTACTTCATCGCCCGGTTTTATATCAATTGCCATTAATGCTAATAAAAGAGCATCTGTACCCGAAGATACGCCAACTGAATATTTACATCCGATATAATCATTAATATCTTTTTCTAAACCAGCTACATCTGGACCATTAATAAAATATTGTGAATCAACTACTCTTGCCATAGCGGCATCAATTTCATCTTTCAATGCTAAATATTGCGGCTTCAAATCCAATAAAGGAACTTTCATTATTCTACCTCCTTAACAAAACCATTTTCTAATTTGTATTTTTTATTCGCCTTTTCGCAAAACGCAAAACCATCTTTATCAAAATGAAGTTTACGTCCTGCTTCCGAAACCCATCCAACAATTCGAGCCGGATTACCTACTACCAATGCAAAATCGGGAATGTTTTTAGTTACTACTGCACCTGCACCTACAAATGCAAACCTGCCTACATCATGCCCACATACAACTGTCGAATTAGCTCCTAAAGAAGCTCCTTCTTTAATTACAGTTTTTAAATAATATTTTGCTCCAACTTGCGGGTATTTACTTCTCGGATCAAGTATGTTAGTAAAAACCATTGATGGACCACAAAAGACATAATCTTCCAAAGTAACGCCCTCATATACAGAAACATTATTTTGGATTTTTACAAAATTCCCAATGTTAACATTGTTTCCAACGTTTACATTCTGACCAATGACAACATTATTTCCAATTTTTGAACCGGATTGTACATGGCTAAAGTGCCATATTTTAGTACCTTCACCTATATCAACAGGTTCATCGACATAAGCCGATTCGTGCTTAAAAAAACTCATAGTGCCCTCTATTAGTTTATGTGGAGAAATTATTTTATTGCTTAACAAAATTATATATAATGATATAGACATACTAATTTTTTTTTCGTGTTTCGATTTATTAAAAGCATTTGATTGAATTAGTGTTTATTTTCACAAAATCATTTTCTGAGGGTTTTATGAAAATTGCGGAAAAACTTACTGAATTTAAAAATGGTTTCCATTCTTCTTTTTGGGTTGCAAATGGAATGGAGTTGTTTGAAAGATTAGCTTATTACGGTCAGCAAATCGTTTTTATGATTTATATGCGAAATGATTTAGGATTTTCTGAATCACAAGCAGGAACCTTATCCGGCATCTTCGGAGGTATGATTTATCTGCTTCCTATATTAGGTGGTACATTAGCCGATAAATGGGGCTTCAAGAGAGCTTTTAATGTTGCCTTCACTGTTCTTGCTCTTGGTTACTTTTTAATCGGTTCGGTCGGAATGAGCGTTTTTGCAGGTGCTTATGATGGAATGGATAAGTATTGGCTCCTTATGGTATTTCTTTTACTTACTGCATTTGGCGGTTCATTTATAAAACCTTCTGTTCTCGGAACTGTTGCCGTTGCTTCAAAACCCGAATCAAAATCATTAGGTTTTGCTGTTTATTATTGGATTGTAAATGTTGGTGCAATGATTGGACCTACAATTGCCTATTTTGTTAGAAATAATTTCGGAAACGAATTTGTTTATTTAGTTTCTTCGATTAGTTGTGCAGCAATGGTTATCGTAAATATATTTTTATATAAAGAAGTTGTAAATCAAGAAACCTCAACTCTTCCGACAGAATCCTTAGGTAAAAAATTACAAAACTTAGTTCTTGTTCTGGCAAATTATAAATTCATGATCTTTTTATTAATCTATTCGCTTTATTGGATAATCTTTTGGCAAGAATTTATCATTGTACCTTATTATATCGTAGATTTTATTAGTAAAGATGCACCTTATGAAATAATACAATCATGGGCAGGTGCAGGTGCAATAATTCTTTTACAGATTCCTGTGAATTTATTAACTAAAAAACTTTCAACTCCACATGCAATACTTAGTGGTTTTGCTGTATCAAGTTTAATTTGGATAATTATTTTAATACATCCAAGTGTTATAACTATTATTGCTGGTATTGCTGCATTTTCAATCGGTGAAATGATCCAAGCTCCGCGCTATTATGAATATATTTCCGAAATTGCTCCGGTAGGACAACAAGGTTTGTTTCAAGGATATGCTTTCCTTCCAATAGCAATAGCACGCTTTGTTGGTGATCCATTCGGTGGATGGTTATATCAGACATACGCAAAAGATGGTAACAATCCTGAAATGGTTTTTATAGTTATGACTGGAATTGGTTTACTTGCTACTCTCTTGATGTATTTATACAATCTTATCTTTGTTGAGAAAAAATAGTTTTACTCCCCTCGGCTTTTTGTCGAGGGGTATTTTTGTAATTGCTATGTCCCACAACACATTCTACACTTTACTTTTATAATTTTAATTCCTAATTTTAGTCTGCCCACAAGAAGGAAAATAAATAAACCATACATAACTCATGAGGGTGAGAAATGAACGGTACTGTAACAGAAAAACCGAAGAGGTTTGATTTAACTAATTTCTTGGTAAGACCTTTCTTATCAGGCGTATTAGGTTTTTCCATTTTTCTCGTAGTATTAGCTTTAACAAAGTATCTTGGTTCACTCTTAACTACTGACGTAGTTTTTAAGATTGAGGGAAATGACTTTTTTTTGGCGGCAATTGGTTTTGTTCTAATGTCGTTAATTGAGATACTTAAGAATTTCAGGCAAGAATAGTTTTACAATCCCGGTCATCAGCCGGGATTTTTTTTGAACATATCGAGTTTTCTACAAAGCACAGAATTACTTATCTTTAAAAAATAAAATATTTTTAATACGCGCCCGTAGCTCAATGGATAGAGCATTTGACTTCGGATCAAAGGGTTGAGGGTTCGAATCCTTCCGGGCGTACTAACTAATCGATAAGTTATGCAATTCCCGGAAAACGTTTATAAATTTATGTATTCAGCTCTTATGGAAGCAGAAACTGCATTTGAGAAAAATGAAGTACCAATCGGTGCTGTCATCGTCCATAATAACAAAATAATTGGAAGGGGCTATAACCAAACTGAAGCATTAAAAGACCCTACTGCGCATGCAGAAATGATTGCTATAACTGCAGCATCAAATAATCTTCAAAGTAAATTTTTAGATGACTGTGATATTTATATTACAGCCGAACCATGTATAATGTGTTCAGGTGCAATTTTACTGTCAAAGATTAGAACTGTCTATTTTTCAGTATTTGAGCCGAAATTTGGTGCTGCAGGAAGCTTATTTAATGTATTAGAAAGCGGAAAATACAATCATAAACCAAATGTATTTTCCGGCATCTATTCTGACGAATCAAAAATACTATTAGAAAATTTTTTCAAATCAAAAAGAACATAATTAATTAAAATTGTATAAATGGATATTTATGTTTAATTTTAGTTTTGATTACTTTCATTAAACCCCCAAAATAATATGAACCTTATAATATTTGGTGCCCCTGGTGTAGGTAAAGGCACACAAGCAAAGATTATCTCTGAAAAATTAAATATTGCACACATTTCGACTGGTGATATTTTAAGAGAAGCAGTAAAAAACAAAACCGAATTGGGAAGTAAAGCCAAAGCTATTATGGATAGTGGTGAATTAGTCCCCGATGAAATAGTTGCCGGAATCGTTAAAGACACCTTAAATAGTGATAAATGCTCAAATGGATTTATACTTGATGGTTTCCCTCGAACATTACCTCAAGCACAACTATTAAAAACTATTTTTGATGAGTTAAAAATCAAAGACATTAAACTCATTAAACTCGATGCCGAAGACCAAGTAATGATTAATAGACTTTCATCACGCCGTGTTTGCAGTTCATGTGGTAAAATAATCAGTAAAGACGAAGTCTTTGATGGAGTGAAATGTTCTATTTGTGGCGAAGTAAATAGTTTTATCAAAAGGTCTGATGATGACGAAGAAGTAATAAAAAGAAGGCTAACGGTTTATCACAATACAACATCTCCCGTTTTTGACTACTATCAAGATAAAGTAACAATTATTGAAGTAGATGGGACACAACCCGTAGAAGACGTTACAAAAGAAATTTTACAGAAGCTGAATCTTAATTAGATTCAGCTTTCTTTTTAATAACAGCTTTAATTGCACGCTCATCTTCTAATTTGTAGATTTTTGTATCCATTCGTTTTACTAAATCATAATTGTGAGTAGCAAATAGAATAGAAGTCCCTCGTGAATTAATTTTTTTAAATATATCAAGAATTTCAATTGCAGTTTCCGGGTCTAAATTACCAGTCGGTTCGTCAGCAATAATTAGTAATGGTTCATTAATAATGGCTCGAGCAATTGCGATTCTCTGTCTCTCCCCTCCCGATAATTCAGAAGGATAATTGTTTTGTTTATGAGATAACCCAACATCAGAAAGAGCATGCATTATTTTTCTTTTAATCTGCTTTGATGGTGTTCCGGTTAATTTTAGTACAAATGAAAGATTTGCATATACAGTTCGATCTTCTAATAATTTAAAATCTTGAAACACTATCCCTAATTTTCTTCTTAAAAAAGGAAGTTCATATGATTTGATTAATGAAGAATTATAAATATCAAATTCCACTGTACCAGAATGAGGAATTAAATCCATATAAATCAATTTTAATAAAGTTGATTTTCCGCTTCCGCTTTTACCTATTAAGAAAGCAAATTCTCCCTGGTCAATAGAAATATTTAGATTCTTAAAGACCGGCTGAGTAGAGTAACTAAAATCTACACTTGTAATTGCAAGCATTAATCAATCCTTCTTAAAATAAATTGTGCTCTTTCAGATTTTACATTCACGTTATCAAATGTAAAACAATTAAAGCAATCTTGCACGTATAAACCCGATTCCTCCGCCGCTTTAAAAAATGTTTCTATCGGATAAATTTTTTGGCGATGAGTCTCTTGAATTTTTTTTCCATCCGGTAAAGTGATTTCAAATTTATTTGTGTGGATTTTTTTTATAATATCGTAAAAACTTCTTTGACGATATTGAACCCCTTCAAACTCTCCTTTCCTATTCAAGAGTTTCGCATATTTAGTACTATTAAGTTCTAAGCTTGCATCGAACGTATAGAATCCATTTTTTGTAAGACTATTTTTTACTGATTTTAGATGCTTAACAATATCTTTATAAGTAAGCAAATAGTTAATACTATCAAAAGTGGACAGCACAACATCAAATTTCCTTCTTATTGGAATTTCTCTCATATCAAAGCAGATTAAAGGGAGCTTACGATTTTTGAAATTAAGCAGCATATCCAAAGAATTATCTGAGCAAATAATTTTTCTATATTTTTTTGATAATATATCAGATAAATTTCCAAGCCCACTCGATAATTCTAAGATTGATGGATGTTTTATTCCTTCTCCTTCAATAAGATCTGCGAGATATTCACCCCAGACAGAATAATCAATAGACTCCATTAAATGGGAATAAAACAAAGCTACATATTTATAAGGAAGATTTTTCATATAATTTTTTACTCGCAATTTTTTCTCCCCATTGGGCTGCATTGATTATGCTCGCAGGGTCAGCGATCCCTTTATCCACTATATTAAAAGCTGTTCCATGATCGGGTGAAGTTCTGATAATTGGTAACCCCGCAGTATAATTAACTCCGTTTGACATATTCATCATTTTAAAAGGAATAAGAACTTGGTCATGATACATTCCTAAAATAGCATCATATTTTTTATATTCATGAGTGCCAAAAAATGAGTCAGAAGGAAAAGGACCCTCAATTCCCGAAACTTTAGATTTTTTAATTGCGGGAATTATTTTTTCAATTTCTTCTTTACCGATATTACCCTCTTCACCGGCATGCGGATTTAGCCCAAGCACAGCAATTCGTGGCTCGTTCCTTCCAAAATGATTTTTCAATTCATATTCAATTAAGCGTAATTTGGAAACAATTTTTTTCTCTGTTAAAAGATTAGAAACTTTTCTTACGGGTATATGAATAGTCATTAGCGCACAGATTAATTCTTCTGATAAAAACATCATCATAAAGTTTTTAATACCACACCAATTTGCTAATAATTCTGTATGTCCAGAAAATCCCACACCCGCCAATTTAAGTGCAACTTTCGCAATAGGGGCTGTTACTAAAATATCCGTCTGCCCTGAATATGTTTTTTCGAATGCACTCTTTAAGGAATTATAAGATGCTAAACCAGATTTCGCAGTAGGTATTCCGCACTCAATATCAAAATCTCCAATATCAATAATTTTTACATTTTCTGAGTTATTGATTTTATCTTCATCAGAGATTATTTCAAAAGGGAATTTTGTAGCTACAAGATTTGAGTAATACTTGAATACATTTTTAGGAATTGCAATAGATATGTTTCTTAATTGGGGAGAGTATAGATTATTAACAGCTTTTAAGACAATCTCAGGTCCTATTCCATTAATATCACCGGATGTGAAAATTATATTTTTCATTTTTTTATAAGGTAATAATTACCAAGTCCCGAATCATCCTTAAAAACATATTCCTTTTCTAATGTAATATATTTCCAAATTTCGAGTACAGAGTTTTGCCCGTTATAAACTCGTTCAATACTATCGGGCTTTCCGAATCTTACAAATATTTTACCACGATCGGTTTCAGCACCACTGATTTTACCTAAAGGTGAATAATTACGAATTGCTTCATCTACCCTATTGTAAAATTCAGCCATTAAATAATTAAATGAGACTTTAGAGTCTGAATTATATTTTGACCAATATTCATTTAGAATATTTTTATAATCAGAAGATGAATTGCTTAACATCGAATCCACATTTTCCTTTGGTTCAATTATTCTAAGCATTTTGATAGCAAATTCATGATCGAATAAAGACCTTGGTTTTGCTGCCCAGGATACTTCAATATCATAGTCTCTTTTCTTATCTTTATCAGCCGATAACGAAAATCGTGCTATCCCTTCATCCAAAAGATTAGAAAAATTATCCACTCTTATAAATCGATTATTTGATTTTTCCTTAGATAAAAGTATTTTGATATTTCCATCACATTCAATAAAATTTATTCCACCTGATTGGACATCCAATTCCTTATCAAAAATTGATTTCTCCGATTGAGATATATTTAATTTCACTTTTAGAATAGACGAATCTTTAACAGGAATAAACATTGAATAACTTGAACTGGAATATGGAATGCTATTACCGAAATTAACTAATTGCAATACTGAATTATTGCAGCTATCGGATTTTATATTTTTAAAAACAATTGGGAATAAAACAAAACCATTTTTCCGTGTTTTTAATCTCTCATTTATTGGTTCAATAGGTTGGGAAAGATTACTATTCTTTAATGCTAAGTATGGTTGGATAATAAAATCCTCTTCATTTAATTGAAATTCCAAAAATGCTTGAAGATATTCATTCCTAAGATTAGTTTCTTCAAAAGAAGTTATTGAAATATTTTTTTGAATAGACTTTCTAATAATGCCTATCGAATCTGATGAGATTTCACAACTAAACTCAAAACCGGAAGAATAACCAGACGAAGATTTTGTAAAAACTAAAGTACTATATGGAACTCTTACTGAGACATAACATATATTTCCCGAATCGGATGCAATAATGTTATGTTCTACAAAAAAATTAGACCTTGAAATTTGAGAATGAATAAGGGACGTAATTAAGAACAAAACTATAAAAGAATATTTTATTAATCGCATTACTGTTTACTAACTATTCATGCTTAATAAAAACTCTTTATTATTACGAGTTCCCCTCATTTTATCGAGGATGAAATCCATCGCTTCAGAAGAATCAAATTCAGAAAGTATTTTTCTAAGAATCCAGATTTTACTTAATTCATCATCTTTAAGAAGGAGTTCTTCTTTTCTCGTACCCGATTTATTAACGTCAATTGCAGGGAATATTCTCTTATCAGATAAACTACGGTCGAGAACTAATTCCATATTTCCAGTGCCTTTAAATTCTTCAAAAATTACTTCATCCATTCGGCTACCGGTTTCAATTAATGCAGTAGCAATAATAGTTAAGCTACCACCATCTTCTGTATTACGAGCTGAACCGAAAAATCTTTTTGGTTTATGAAGTGCATTTGCATCCACACCACCCGAAAGAATCCTGCCGCTATGAGGTATTACTGTATTATGAGCTCGTGCTAAGCGAGTAATACTATCTAATAAAATTACTACATCATCACCTGCTTCCACCATTCTCTTAGCTTTTTCAATTACCATGTTAGCTACCTGAACGTGTCTTTCAGCAGGTTCATCAAATGTTGAACTAATTACTTCCGCCTGGACAGAACGTTGCATATCAGTTACTTCTTCGGGTCTTTCATCTATTAGTAACATTATAATTTTTATATCAGGGCTATTTCTTGTAATTGAATTTGCAATTTTTTGTAGAAGAATAGTTTTACCTGCTTTGGGGGGTGATACAATCAATCCTCTCTGCCCCTTACCAATAGGTGAAAGAAGATCCATTATTCTCATGGAATATTCTCCAGGAGCAGATTCAAGCTTTATTCTTTTAGTTGGATATACAGGAATCAAGTTATCAAATAATGTACGTTCTCTAATTGCTTCTGGGTCTTTACCATTGACTGCTTCTACTCTTAGTAATGCAAAGAATCTTTCGCCCTCTTTTGGTGGGCGAACTTGACCACTTACATAATCTCCGGTCCTAAGTAAAAATCTTTTTATTTGCGATGGAGAGACATAGATATCATCAGGTGAAGGGAGATAATTCCAATCTGCTGAACGCAAAAATCCATAGCCATCTTGGAGAGTTTCTAATACACCTTTAGAGAATGTTAATCCATCCTTCTGAGACTGCGCCTCTAATATCTTGAATATAAGTTCCTGTTTTCGTAAATCACTGTATCCTATTAATCCGAAATCTTTTGCGATTTTGTATAAATCAATAATTTTCTTAGACTGAAGTTCAGAAATGTCCATTGGCATAAATATGAATCCTTTAACTTTGGTTTGTAAATAAAATCAACAATCTTGAAAGCTCATTTTTTTTTGGGGTTTTATAACAAGATTATTTTGACAAATTTTTGTGATACTCTTGAAGGAATAAGAGGTACTATGAAAAATTACTTCCTTTACAGTTAAATGTCAAGAAGATACGTTCAATATTTTACTTTTAATTTCTCCGAGGAAATATATACTCCCTATAACAACTAACACATCATTACCTTTTATTCTAGGATTATTTACTATCTTTTCAGCTTCAAAACTAATTTCAGAATCGATTGACAATGATTCTGCTACCTCATTTAACTTAATCGGGTCTTCGGCTCTTTCATAATCTAATGTACTAAAATAAAAATATCCGAAATATTCTTTTAGCATTTCTAACATGACTTTATAGTTCTTATCCTTCATTACTGCAAATATTATTTTTGAATCGGCTTTAGCAATATTTAGTTTTTTGTATTCATTAATGAAGGATTCAATTCCTTCGATGTTATGTGCTGAATCAAAAATAATTAAAGGAGATTTAGAATAGATTTCAAATCTTCCTTGAATACCGGAATTAATTATTACGTTTTTAAGTCCTGCAAATATTTTTTCATTAGAAATATTTTTCATAACTAACTTGATTGAAGATATTGCTAAAGAAGCATTTATGAGTTGATGAAATCCTTTTAGCGGCAATGAATAAATATTGATTCTTTCATCATTACAAACGGAAACTGAATTTTCCTTTTGAACTATGTAATCTATTAATTGATAAAACGGAGCTGCTTGATTTTTTGCTTTTTCCTTCAATATAGCAGTCGCTTCTTCTGGAAGTTGTCCTGTAATTATCGGAACGCCTCTTTTTATTATACCCCCTTTTTCTGCAGCTATTTCTTCAATACTATGTCCTAATATATTTGTATGTTCCAATGAAATAGTTGTAATAATTGATATTAA
>JBAYVI010000054.1:0-18955 GCA_041674625.1 Melioribacteraceae bacterium
TCCTTGCTGTTCCTAATAATCCCGATGCAGATGAATATACTGCAATAATAATTGCCGTAATAACTACTAATAAGAATGGATCAACTTCAGGAATTGTAACGTGGAATATTTTTTCCATTGCTTTATGAACCCAACCCATTACAATTGCATTCATAAAAAGTCCGAGATAAAGTGCACGGAAGCCACGTAAGAAAGAGGCGGGTTTACCGGAGTATCGCAATTCCACAAACTCCACATCAGTCATGATATTTGCTCTTCGCCATAATTTAGCAAAGAAGAAAACTGTGAGCATACCGCCAATTGCAAGATTCCACCAGAGCCAGTTTCCAGCTATTCCGTTTTTAGCTACTAATTCTGTTACTGCTAAAGGAGTATCGGCTGCAAACGTTGTAGCAACCATTGCAGTACCAGCAATGTACCAAGGCATATTTCTGCCGGATAAGAAAAATTGGTCTGTTCCTTTTCCTGCCTTTTTTGAATAGTACGCTGCTATCGCAAAAATGATTAGAAAAAAAATAAGAACAATAACTATATCCAATGTCTGTAAGTGTGTCATATATTTTTCTTATAAATAGTTTATAAAAATTTATTTCTCTACTCTAGCTAATAACTTTTCAATTGAACCTAATATCGCTATTTCTGTTTCAGCTTTTGGTATTGCGGCTGATTTTAATGTTTCCTTACTTTCTGTTATCCAAAGTGTTTCAGCTTTTTTATTTTCCTTTATCAGTTCTAATGCTTCTAATCCAATTGCCGCTACTTTAGATAGATATTCTGATTGAAATGTTATTTCATTTAAAATTGGTCTTGATTTAATAAGCGGTAATAAGCGTTCATGATTCTCTTTCCAAACCATTAAACATCTTTTTACGTTTTCATACTTTTTACTACCCGTTTTTTGATCATTCAAAAATTCAACAACTGATTTATCGAATAAACGAGCACTTTTAGGATCTGGTTGTGCAACATCGACAATTCTTGTTAATGGATAGTAAGATTGAAAAACATGTGGATGATCTCGTGAATAGGTATATAAAGGATTTATCGCATTAACAAAATTTTTCAATATTTCAATATCGTAATTATTTGCTATTCTTCTTAGCATCATTTCGATATTTTTAATATGAGTAAGACCATAATTTTCTAATTGCAAACTAACTTGGTCAAGTCGATCAAACATATTATCCAAATCATTGATAGAACCGGGGGACCAAAGTCTTTCAGCAATCGCGGCAGTTCTAGGCCAGATTCTTGAATCTATTGTTTCAGGTCCTACGAACTCTGCCCACATAGTAGCTTCGCCACCAAGAATCCTTTCTTTTACTTCATCGGTTAAAATTGAATCCGGCGGAATCGGATCGTTATTATAATGATATTCGGTTGATTGAACAAGGTCGATATAAAAACCATGTGAGATCAAACTTCTATAACCTTTCTTTGCCGTTTCATAAAGCGATGTCCTTCCTTTCCAAGCTTGTACGATATAATCTTTCGAGATGTCAGGCATTTCATCTGTGTACCATCCCACCATCGTTTTATTAAGTTTTGAAAGAATTTTATCTAACCGGACATTAAAATAATTTTGAAGTGCATGATTATTTTTTAGATTATTTGCTTTCATAAATTCTTGAATTTTCGGATTGCTATCCCACTGTTTGCCATTATTTTCATCTCCACCGAGATGCCAATATTTATCAGGGAATAACTGAGTCATTTCCGTAAAAAATGTTTCAAGAAATTTATAAACATTTTCATTAGTAGGATCTAAAGTTGGGTTAAATATTCCCCATCTTCGTTCGATAGGATATGGTCCTGGAGCACTTGCTAATTCGGGATAGCCCACTACCCAAGCTGTTGCATGTCCTGGCATATCAAATTCAGGAACAACTCTTATTCCTCTTTCATAAGCATAATTTACAACATCTTTGATTTGTTCATGAGTATAATATAATCCGTCAGAGCCAAGTTCATGAAGTTTAGGTAATGATTTAGTTTCAATTCTAAATCCGTGATCATCAGTTAAATGCCAATGTAGAACATTCATTTTTACTGCTGCCATAGCGTCTATATTTCTTTTCATTACTTCGATTGGTTCAAAATGGCGAGAAATATCAATCATGAGCCCACGCCATTGGAAGCGGGGTTTATCTTTAATAGTAACGTATGGAAAATAATATCCATTCTCATCTACTTCTAATAATTGAGCTAATGTCGAAAGTGCGTGCATTGCTCCGAATGAATTACCGGCATCGATTTTTATCTGTTCTGCGCTTACAACCAATTGATACGATTCATCAATACCTAATTTAAGTTCTACATCTTCTGATATATTTATTACAACACTTTTCCCTTTATTAGCGGGCTCGATTAAAGGAAATTGATTATTTAAAAACACTCCTGATCGGTCAGTAATTATTTTTAAATTTCTTTGAGCCGCTTTAAATAATTTCTCTTCATTTTTATTAAGCACAATTGTGAAATCTTTATCAAGAAGAAACTTACCGGTATTTAATTGAATATTTTCCGGCATTGGCATTAGACTTAAGTCCTTAACTTCTTTTTGAGAAAAGATTGTTAAAGGAATTAGTAATAATATTATTAACGATTTTAATCCATAAGCTAATTTTTTCATTTTCATTCTATTTTGTTTTAGAGATTATTTATTAAACTTTAATAAAGATTTTTTTATAATAAAGTATCCACATAATACCACACCAAATCGAGCAATATAAAATAGCATAAACAAGTGAAGCGCCATTGATACCAAACAATCCGAGTAAGATATTTTCATAAACCCAAGAACGTGCGTGATATTCAATTCCATTTGAAGTGAAAGTCAATAATTTTATAAGCTTAGCAACGACTATGGATAGGACATAAACAGTAATTGCATTCATTCCAAGAACTATAAATGGCTTTGCATATTTCTGATAACCAAGTCCATCTATTAAATAATAAAAGACACTAAAAAGAATTAACCCTAATCCACCGGTTAAAACGGTGAATGAGCTTGTCCATAAGTTTTTATTAATAGGTAACCAAATATCCCAGACTAAACCGAGTAAAAAAAGTAGAACACCAACACCAAATATTATAGATGCAGTAGTTTGAATCTCCTTTTTCAATCTGAGAAAATGCCCGGTAAGCACTCCAAAAAGAGTAAGTGAAAGTGAAGGCAAAGTACTAATAAAACCTTCTGGTTCACCGAGCTTTTCATAGTATCCCATCCAACCCGATAAAACAAAACGGTCTAAATAATTAGCAGCATTTTCTCCCTTTCCATAGCTGCCCAATGGGAATCCAGGTACATATACCCATTCCATTATTGCCCAATATATAAACAGTAAAGACACTGCAATTATTGCTTGTGTCTTATATTCAGTATGTAGAAAAAGAATCGATATAATTAAATAACAGATAGCTATACGCTGTAATACACCCATAATTCTAAATTGGTGAAAATTAAAATCAGGGAACGAGTTTATAAATAAACCTAATAAAAATAGTATAACACTTCTCTTAATTATTTTTAAATATGTATTTTTTTTATCAAAGTTTTCATCCTTAGCTTTACCTAAAGCATAGGTAATAGAGACACCAACAATGAATAAAAAGAAGGGAAAAACTAAATCAGCAATAGTCCAACCATGCCAATCTGCATGTTTAAATATGGGATAACCATATTTCCAACTACCGGGATTCAGAACAATAATCATCCCAGCTATCGTTAAACCCCTGAATGCATCTATTGATGCTAGACGTTGTTTAATATTATTCACTATCACTTTGCTCATAATTACCTTTATACATCCGATTCTTTAATAAAGATTTGTTAACCGGTTATTTAAGAAGTATCATTTTCTTTTTTTGAGAAAATTCATTCCCTCTTAATTCGTAAAAATATATTCCTGACGAAAGGTTCTCGTTTGTGAAATTAATTTCATGCCATCCGGAAGATAAATCGCCATTCATTAATTCAACTTCCTTTTCTCCAAGAAGATTATAAATGCTTAATGATACATTACCTGCTTTCTTTAAGAAAAAGCTAATCATAGTAGATGGATTAAATGGGTTAGGGTAATTTTGTTCTAATACGAAATTGGAATTTATTGAAATGTCATTTTTTTTTACTGATGTTGCATCATTTCTTAATGCTCTGTAATATTTATAAGAGTGTATAGCGAAGCCCAAAAAGACATCCTCATTTCCATATGAATTATTAACAATAGCTAATTGTTCTTCCATATAAACATTACCTTCTTCATAAAATGAAACTGTCTCAGGTGTAATTTCTTTTGTATCGACTCCAATCCATACTTTTTTATTATACTCTTTTGCATGGTCAATTTCATTTTTAGCATCACTAATAATTACACTTGCATTTTCATTATAATCCATGATGGCTACATAATCGACAATGCTTTGCAGTTTTTTTAATTCTTCAATTCCGACATGATTTTCATACCAGCGTGGAATTGCTATTCCGAAATACAAATTGGAATTGGAACTATCAACTAAAGCTTGGCACGTATCATTAAATGCAAAATACGAATTCCAAACAGCCATTCGTTCTGTATCCCAATAAGGGGCTCTGTAACTACTCCCGGCTTTCAATAAATATGGCTCTACATCGAAATGCACACCCTTAAATTTTTGTTCTTCCTTTGTACATGATGCATTATATTCAATTATTTTTTTGATTCGATCATAACCATAAGAGTGGTTATATGTAGCCCAAGAAGGGTCTCCATCAAGATATTCTATTGTAATTCCGCTATCAGATGCCTCAGAAATGAAATTTTTTAGATTGTCATAATTACCATATATAAAAGCACTACAGCTTAAGAATAGCGTTGTGATTTTATTTTCGGAATTGCCATGAGGTGCTCTACAAAAATCAAAAAGATCTTTGCGATATGTGCTGTAATTATTAATCATACTATTAACTTGATTAGCTCCATTCCAAACCCACATTGCTCTCCCTTTTTGAGCAAATATACTTTCATGAAAACTTATTATTATGAAAAACAAAACAGTATATATTGATATTTTCTTAGCCATTTTTAATCTTTCTTTTTTAATAATTATTTTTTGTAAACAACATTTCCTTTTAGAAAAACATTACTAATTTTTAGTTTGTAATTGTTTTTATCATTCATAATTTCCGATACAAGAATATCTGCATTTTTTCCAATCTCTATGCTTCCGGTCGATTTTAGTCCAAGAATATTTGCTGGGTTTTGTGAGCACATTTTGGAGGCACTCATTAATGCATCAGCAAAACCCAACGGTTTATGCAGTTCATTCCACACACCTTCAATAGGCTGCATAAACCAAGATATTAAATTTGTAAATGCTTTATCCATGGTTAGTACGCTTCCGAAGAGAGCATTATAATTTCCTTTATCAGCGATATAAAGAAACTCTCCGTTCTTACTTAATTTGCCTACCACTCCATTCATTTTATATTCTTTTACTCTTTTCATATTTGTAACGAACATACTATCTGAAATAGCAATACACTTATCAATTCCTTTCCTCTTAATAATATCCATTAGATAAGATTTATCCACGTGATAGCCGTCTGGAATAATCTCTACATGCATTTGAGGTGATTTTAAAAGTGTTTCTAATGCTCCCCCATTATCAAATGGTTTGAATGATGATGATGATGGTCCGTTAAGCACATGAATTGCTAACTGCAATCCTTTTTTGATTGCCGATGTATATTCATCACCTGTCGCTGATGTATGACCAGCGGCAACTAGAATTTTTTTCTTTTTGAGGTATGCAATAAGACTTAATGCATCATTCCCCCATTCAGGGACGATATTAACTACTTTAATATTTTCAGCGGAAGCTTTTTGCAATTCTTCAAATAATTTTATCGTGGGCTTATAAAAATATTTTGAGTTATGAGCACCTTTGTATCTTTCATCTTTCATAAAGACACCCTCAATATATATACCATAGAAAATATCTTTTAATATTGATTCAGATTTATTTTTATATTCAGCGATGTAGCTGAATATTTTTTTGATTTTTTTAATTGGAGCTTCTAAAGCTGTAAATCCGACTAAAGTTGTTCCATGCTTAGCAAATTCTTTCATCGAATTTTCTATTCCGGATAAATACTTATCCCTACTTACTGAGAATGTTTCCTTTTTATAATCATACCAGCCATTTGTTAAATCAAACCCACCAATACCATTAGTATGAAGATCGATAAAACCAGGTAAAATATATTTCCCTTTTGCATCTATAACTTGAGCAGATTTATCTTTCAATAAATTTTTAGATATTTTCGTTATGATGCCATCTTCAATTTCAATATGAACTTTTTTCAGTCCATCGGGAAGTAGGACATTCCCATTTTTAATGATCACTTTCATCCTTTTTGATTCTTAATTCGTTTAAACAATTTGTCAACTCTTTCAACTTCTTCATCTGTTTGTTTACTAATTTTTCCTTCTAAATAGAAAACAGAAAATGATACAAAAAGTTCTGCCCCAGTATAGTACTCAAATGCAGTAGCTATTCCGAAAATATTCGGCACTCCATATTTAACAAATACAAAAGCTGCAAACCCTGCAGCCCAGGAATAGATGGCTCCGCGCCAAGTGGGCTTCCTAAAAATCATTCCGAATAGTAATGGGATTGATATTGGACCAAGTATAGCGGCATACCATTCCACCATTGTATTAAATGCACCTTGAAGATGAATAGTAATTAAAGCAGATACTATCGTCAGCAACCCGAAAACTATTGTAGATATCATTCCGATCTTTACAAGTTTATTTTCAGAAGCATTAGCTCTGAATGATCTTTGATAAATATCCTTTGTAAAAACTGCTGATAATGAATTAAGATCCGCACTAATCATAGACATTGTAGCAGCAAAAATTGAACTCACAAAAAGTCCAATCATACCGGGAGATACTTGGCTAAAGAATTTTTGTGCTACTAAAACATAAGCTTGTTCGGGATTAGCAACTTCTCCGATTACTAATCTTGCTGACCAAATAGGAATGTATATTGCTAAAGGATAAATTAAATATAAAAGTGCAGATAATATCGCAGCCTTCTTAGCATCCGATGGTTTTCCGATTGAATAAAAACGTTGTGCAAGACCCCAAGTACCTCCATTGTAACTAAGAATAATTACAAATAGATATACCAGCATAAATCCGGGAGAGATGGCATTGCTGAATAATGATGAATGTCCCGCAGGTAGGTTATTCCACATATTAGACCAGCCGCCAACTGCATGGAGAACTAAATATACTAATATAAAAGAAGTACCAAACTGAACTACGAATTGCATAAAATCGGTTAGCATGGTTGCCCATAAACCACCGAACATTATATAGATCATTGTTACTAATCCGCATGCAATGATTGTAAATTCAAGTGGGAAGCCGGAGACTACATGGACAATTATCGCGAGAGAATATAATTTTACTCCTTCATCAATAAACTTAATACCGATGCCGCTCCATGCAAATAATTTCCTTGTCTTTAGATCGAATCGTTCTTCTAAATATTCTACTGGAGTAATAACGTTAAGACGTACCCATTTCGGAGCCCAAGTATAAGCACCGATTATCATAGCAATAAATATTGGCACTGCGAAAAAAGTCCAGATTGAAAAGCCACTCATATAAGCTACAGTCGCATGCCCAACAAAAGCAAATGCACTATAACCGCTCATGTGATGAGAGATAGCGGCCATCCACCAAGGAACACTTCTTCCGCCGGCAAAATAATCTTCCATATTTTTAACTTTGCTTTTAGCGTAGTAACCTATTGCGGAAACTAATATTGTGTAGATTAGAATAACAACATAATCTGCATTTTGTAGGAGCATATTTTTCTCATTTTTTAATTTTTACTAAAGGATTATTTGTGTGTTCCAAAGTAGTTTATAATGGAGTCGTATATTAATCCGGCATTTGTTTTAGCAGATATTTTTGTCATCCATTCACTTGCCCAATTTGTATATTCTTTCTTCAAGTTTTTTGTTAGTTCTAAAGTCTCTTTCTTATCTATTGTTTCCGAGCCATCTGCTATATCAGCAATCTTATTAGCTAAAATTGATTGCCAATATTGAAAGTAAGCCGCTTTACTCCAGTTGTTTAAAACCTCAATACCGCCATCAGCTTTTGGAATCAGTTGATTTAATTCTTGTATACCAGCGGAAATATTCTTGGTAGAATTGGTAATTGATTGTTTTAAAGCATCCCATTGATTTCTGTTCTTCCATTTGGTAATTAAGTCTTTGATATAATTTTCAGGCGCAGGCTTGGAGTCCTTTAACCCTGTCCACATTATTCCGGTTGTGTTTTGATAAGTAAATGGAAATGTAGAACCAATTTTTTCAAAAGCATTATTTATATCTACATCATCATTCTTAAAGAAATACTTCTGAATTTCATTTAATATATTTTCTTTACAGAGTGTAGAATTTTTCATTGTAAATGGAGCACTATAAAGCCACAATTCTTGTGTTTCAAAATTTGGTATACGTACCGCCCAAGTTGTAACACAATTTCCTAATAAATTTAATTGAGCAGTTTTACGTGCAGCACCAATAACATTATCGAAATGTAAATTATTTGTACCAACAAAAACTGCATCTCCGTAACTACGAGCACTACTACATAGGATTACGTCAAATCCTTTCTCATTCAAATAATCACTGGTATAAAAAGGATTAAGATTTTCATTCTTATCAAGTATTTGCGGAAAATCTTTTTTTGTTTCAATTGTAATTTTATCTTTATTTAAACGTCCCTTTCCCCACACCATCAATTGTTCAGGTATCGAATCTCCATCCCAATAATTCCAGTCCCATATAACAAACTTCTTTGATATAGCATCAAGTTCATTCGGATGGCTTAAAATCATATCACTCCAAACTCCGGGTCTAATATTATTTTCAAAAAGGGGACGAGCAATATCGTTCAAATAATCTGAGTATAACTTATTCTTGCCAACTCTTTCGGCTGTATTTTTACATACTGAACATGTTGCAAAAGCGTAAGCTTCGTCCCCGCCCAGGTGGAAATATTTAAGATCACCGAACAATTCTATATATTCATTAACCCAACTCTTTATAAATTCTTTTACGTCATTGTTGCTCGTGCAATAGCAATCGTATCGGCTTGAATCCTCACGAAATGAATAGTATTTCTCATGCTGTAAAACATATTCTCCATGTCCAATAGTTTGGAACAGTGGTATTGGTTCTAATCCTAATGACCTCGAATATTTGATTATCTCTTTAAATTCTTCCTTACTAAATGCATCAGGACTTGCACATTCGGGACATGTTTCCCATTTTACTTCATCTTCTATTTCCCAAAGTATCGCATTGTAGCCCATTTGGGAAGCTTTGTCTATCCATTTAATTACATAATCTTTATTCAGTGAAACTGAATTAAAATCGAAATGAAAGACTATTAATTGTTCTTTTTTATTCTGACCGTTAGAGATACTTGTAGCAATCATGAATAATAAAATAGCAAATAATATTTTTATACCACTTTTGAACATAACTCTTTCCCATTTTGAACGTCTATTACTTCACCGGTTTCTATGCTTAAATGAATAGCTTCAATAGCTTTAGTAACTTCATGACCATCAATCCCGGATGGATATGTACCTTCCAAATCTTTTAATGTTAGTCCATTATTTATGTGTACCACATTTGCAATAAAATGCTGAATACTATTTATTCCATAACCAACATATCTTGGTTTACCATAAATATCATTTTCTAAATGCATAAAACCGGAATTATGATTTCTAATACCTTTTTCAGATTCAAAACATGAAGTAGTCCCGCGATTATGCGAATCCGCCTCTACTATACCTTCAGTGCCAATTAACCTAAACCCCTGATTAACAATCGATGAAAAATTCTCGGGCAAAACCCATGAGCTATCGAGAGTAATCACTGCATTATTTTCAAAGGTTAGCATACTTGTAATAGAATCATAAGTATCAAGTCCGAGTTTTAGCAATTTATTCTTTTGTCCTTTAGCATAAACAGTTTTTACTCTACTATCCATCAGCCAACTAATTAAATCGATAAAATTAGATCCGAGAAACCAAGCAGGTGAAGTGTTGCTCACCCAATCCTTGAACCAATCGCGAGGAACAACTATCTGGTCTTCCATATAGCAATAGCCATAAAGAAAATCACCGAACCTATTTTTATTTATGAGATCCTTAATTTCTACATGATAAGGGTCATAGCGTTTATGAAAATCTACCTGCAAAATTATATTTCTTTCTTTTGCGATATTTACCATTTCCAAAGAACCAATAGAATTAGTATCTAACGGCTTTTCAACCAAAACATGTAACCCATGCAATAATGAATTTAGAACGATATCTTTATGCTGATAATCCACAGTAGCAACAGAAACTGCATCTAAATTCTCTTTCTCTATCATCTCTAAATAATTAGAATAAACCGGGATATTAAAAGCATTCTTAATTGAAGAATGTTTTGCAATATCAATTTCAGCCGCAGCAACCAATTCAACATTTAACACATCTTCTAATTGTTTAAATGCGTGCAGATGAAATATTCCAAATCTTCCGACACCAATAGTTGCAATTCTTAGTTTTTTCATTCTGCTATTAATTTATCCTTTACACTATTTTTCATCAATAAATGTGTTTATTTTAGTTTTAAAAAATTCTTCAATTATCGGGACAGTTGCGCCAATAGTGCCTGAATGACTGCCCATTTTAGAAAAAACTATTTCAGTATTTCTTCTTGGCACTTCCAAAGCTCTTTTTTGAACAACGTGCATCATTGCAGGTGTAACAATATTCTCAGCACACCCAATTTTACCGCCGACAATTATTCTTTCGGGATTAAATAAATTTATAAGAGTAACAATACCTTCGCCGATATTCTGCCCCATTTTATCAATTAGGTTATAAGCTAATTTATCGCTTGATAAAGCTGCTTGGCAGATAATATCAAAATCCAATTTATTTATATCGTGCTCAGTCAAATCGAGTAGACTGGAATTAACCCCTTTTGAAAGTAAATCTTTTGCCTGATTAACAATTGCTCTTGTACTTGCTATTGCTTCAAGACAACCAAGGTTACCACATTCGCATAAAGGTCCACGATCATCAACTGAAATATGACCAAACTCACCCGCTGAACCGGAAACTCCTTCAAATAATTTTCCATTCAGAATAATACCCATTCCAAGACCGGTACCTACATTTAGGTAAAGAATACTATTCTTACCAATACCAACGCCGAAATTTCGCTCTGCTAATGCAGCGGCATTTGCTACGTTAAGTATGTAGTTTGGCATCTTGAATTTTTTAGCTAAGATTTCTTTGAATGCAACTACACCCCAATTAACTAAATGAGGAAATGGAATAGCTGAGCCATCATTTGGATTATACAAACCTGCAATAGATAAACCAATTCCCAAATATTTTTCACGAGGGATTTTTGCTTTTTTTATTAACTGATCAATTGCTTCAATGAGCATTTTCAAAACTGCATCTTTACCATCTTCTTTATTATATGTAATAGCCTCGTATAATATCGGTTCACCTTTTAGATTGCAGATACAAGTGTGAATCCGTGTATGAGAAAGTTGACAACCGATCGAATACCTAAAATTATGATTGATATTATATAAAGCCGATCTTCTTCCGCCGATGGATTCTTCTTTTCCATCTTGAATAATTAAACCGATTTTATTCAGTATAGTTGTAATAGTATTCACTTTTGCAAAACTAATACCAGAACTATTAACTATATCCCTGTTTGTTATTGGTCCGTCTGAATAGATTTTTTCAATAACCACAGTAACGTTCCTCTGCCTTAAGAGAGTCTGACCTTTTACTGTATTTTCTTTTTTTGTATTCATAATAGTTCCAAACGATACTATCTATTTATTAAAGCATTATTAAACTTGCTGTTAGCTGTAATGGAGAAGTAAATCTACCTGAATTTTCCACCATATAACTAACATCTAACTTAAATCCAAGATTATTAGAAATAGAATACCTTACTCCGGCACCTGCGGTAAATCCACCTAAATCATAATTTATTCTGTATCCGCAACGTACATTAAATAATCCGAGATAACTATATTCCAATCCGAGATTTAATCGTTCAGAATAATCTCGTAAATGGATTGCATCGACAGCAACCAAAAGAGAATTTTTAGAAGTATTCTCCCAGAAATCGAACATATTCATAGAGATACCCATTTTAAATGTTAATGGAGTACTAAACGATTCTTGTTGGTACTTTAAATCCGTAGAGAAGTTCTGTATTGTCATAGAAAACGCTAAGCTTTTAAAACCTGGATAATAAAGAGTTCCAAAATCCATACAAAAAGCTGACATGGTATTTTCTGTTACACTTTTTTCTCCGGACGTATTTAATGTTACATTACTTCCGTAATTCTCATATAAATATCTAATCTGCCCGCCGAAGGAAAATTGTGGCGACATCTTTTTAGAATATGTTAATCCTATTGCCATATCGGTAGGTGAAAACAACCCTTCATCTACATAACCAAATTGAGCGGATTCTTCTAAAGTCTGTGCCACAGAAGTTTTATGAAGTTCACCATAATCCATCCATAAAACATTAGCACCGATTACTCCCCATTCCTGAAGATTTACGCCTACACCAATAGCATTCATTGATATATCAGCAATCCAAGAATTATGGCTAAAAAGAAATTCATTATTCTCCAATTCAGCTAAACCGGCGGGATTCCAAAACATAGCCGTAACACCTTTGACGGAGGAAATACCAGCTTCTCCGCGTCCTACCATTTCAGCTCCAACACCTATTTTTAGGTATTGCATTCCGCTTTGACCAACTTTATTAAAATTATCCTGTGCAAAATTATGATTAAAGGATAATAACAAAAAGAGGATAATCATTAGGAAAAGATTTCGTTTAATCATCTTATCACCACAAATTTAATTATTTCATTTCCCAAATCAGATTCAACGTGAGCGATATAAAGCCCGCTTACTATAAACTGATTTGAATCAGTTACTTGATTCCATTCTTCGGAACCTAATCCACTATCATGGTAAATTGTTTTTACAAGATCGCCAGATATAGTAAATATCCTAATTGTACATTTCACCGGCAATCCCACAAAGAGTAACTTATTGTTTTGAATATCACTTGGATTATTCGGATCACCATAATTTACTGAACGGATATTATAGGGGTTTGGTACTACTCTCAAATTTGTCTTAAAACTTTCATGCGTAAGTTGTGGCTCAACTGCTGAAGAAGCACCTACATAAGCTGTGGAAGAAAGACGTGAACTTTCGAGCGACTGACCCGGATGTAGATAATTATTCTTTCCATCATCAAATGCAGTTACTGCATAATAATAATTAAACCCAACGACTACATTAGAATCAATATAAGTATGTATAATCGGATTACCTGAATTACCACCCATTTCGTAAATCATATCCCATTTATTATCTGGAGATATTGAGGCACGATAAAGTCTGTACCCGGCAAAATCTTTATTCTTAGCATCCGGATCTAATGCACTCTCAGAACTGGCAGACCATTGAATTTTTATATTACCCATACCTGAAGTAACGAGAATTGAATCCGGGGGTGGAAGGGGATCAGGAATATTGAATCTCTTTGTGAATGCTACTTTTGCAGCCGCAAGAGATTGAAACATTGAATCTCTTCCAGTCTCTACTTCTGTTTCATACTGCGATTTAGTGATTGTTCCGCTCAATAACTGCATTCCTAAGTCTTCAGCTTTTTCTCTACTGATACCATCAATAATTTGAACAAGTACAATTCTAACATCTTCATTAACAGGTATATTATAAGGACCAAAACTCATAAGGAAATTTTCACCGCCGTAACCCGCAAAATTTTCGTTACCTCCTTGTGATAATTTTTGAATCTGCGTACTTGCACTCGATTCAAGACCTGAAGAGTTATCTACATTTATAGGCTGACCGGGATCGTCAGAAGAACCTGATTCCAAATCATCAATTGCCTGTTTATCTGCATGGAGAACACCAAGACCATAGAAACCCGGCACTCTTGGTTCCATAGTTATAGGATCTGGATCAAAGCTATCTGTATCAACATTATTACCGTCCCACGCAATTAGAACTCTTGCAGAATCGGCAGTTTTATCTCCTTTAACCCAATTATCATAAGAAGCACCATAATATTCATAATTATCGTCAACTTCAGTTCCGCCAAATCGAGGTTTAATATCAGTTGAAAATGGGAAACCGAACCAAACATCTTTTAATTGGTTTTTTAATTCTTTCGTTTGTACATTATTATCAACATTACCGGTATTAATAAACCGATAATCGAAAACCACATAGTTCTTATGTCCCTCAATTGCATAAGCATAAGTCTTTAGCTGAACAGTAATACCAAGCGAAGTGGTCCAAACAGATTCAATCTGTTCATCACAAACAAGAGAAGGTACTAATGATGCATTATCGAATGTTTCAGCTTTCGCCTGTCCCGACCCATCAAATATTTTTACGCTTGGGTAAGGATACCTTATTCTTTTTTGAAGGCTGAGTGGTACTATATCATTAGTATTTAAATATAAATTACCGCAAGCAACGAAAGCATCTTTAGTAGTTGTGTCTCCTACACCCAGAAAATTTCTTACGCCTAGCCAAACTCCCCAAGATTCGATATACATCTTCTTTGAGGAGAAATTGAAATAGCGAGAATCGTAGGGCCAAGTAGGATATAAAACAGTATTATTACGATAAAGCAAAGCCCCGTTTTCACTTACTTCTAAAGCCAACCGATTTATATGATGTTCAAACGCTTTTTGTGCGTGCAAAATATTCTGAGAAGAGAACAGCAATAAAAAGAATACGATTATTTTGAAACTGCGTTTCATCAAAACTCCATTTTAAAAATTAATTTTTATTCCGAAATAAATATCACGCGGTATATTAAAGAGCAACTGTGATGGAAAATTAGCATCATCAGGCAATTTAATATTTGCAGCTTTATAATCACCCGGATTATCGTTTCCACCCTCTTCAGGAAGATTTAATGATTCTAAGTATTCATTGTATAATTTCAAATAAGGAAGAAGCAACGATCTTAAATTCGGATTTAGCTCTTTTACATTAAATAGGTTATATACTTCCATATAAATAACAGTAGAGAAACCGGCTATTTCGACACCTTTGGATAATCTCATATTCGTATTCTGATGAGGATTCCATCTCATGTTATTATTAATGCCCGGAAGACCTTTTGGATTATAAGTAAATGTTTTTCCACTTCGATATTCGTGAGTAAAATTAAGAACCCAATCACCAAAGAGATCAAAACCTAATATATCTTTTCCCCAACCGACTGGAGACTTAAAGGTAATATTAGCCAAAAAAGAATATGAAGCTCCGGGAGTATATTGAGAGCTGCTACTCATTCCGGGTGTTTTTAATACTTCCTCATAAAATACTGCCTGCCCGAAATCACCTGATGAAGTAATCAAATAATCAAAACTCAAACTTCCAAGTAAATAATCGCCAACTTTTTTCTCAAAAATTGCTTCAAGACCACGAGAATCTGCGTAGTTATCATTTGAATAGGTTGATATTCTATTTCCAATTTCGGAATAATAATCTACCCACTTTACTTGATTTGTAATATTTCTGTAAAAACCGGATACATGGAATAAGTATTCATTACCTATCTGCTGTTCAAAACCTAATTCATAAGCAATTGTGCGCTGAGGTTTTAAGTTAGAGTTTTCAATCCTATCATAAAATCCACCGTATCTTTCCCTTTTATTATAAAGAAAACTGACTCCCGGTTCATCATAAAAATGTCCGTAATTAAAGAATAATTTACTCTTTTCACTTATGGGATGTGAAATACCTATTCTTGGACTTACATATAAAAATGGTTTTATTCTTTCTGTTGGCACAAGATTAAGACTATCCACTGTATAATAATCAGAAAATAGATCTGTGTAATAAGTGCCTCTTCTATCCGTATAATCGACCCTAAGACCAAGATTAGCAATCATACCGCTAAACTCAATTTTATCCTGAAAATAAGCAGCAAGTTTAATAGGAATTTGTCTAAATTCATCAAACTTAACTAATGGAGGGGAAATCTGTATAAGTCCATTACTCATGTTCATATCATCATAGTTAAATTCAAAACCTACTTTAATCTGATGATTTTCATTAAGTTGACTTACCAAATCGAATCGAGTATTTATTAAAATTTCTCTTGAATAATCTCTTTCTTTACCATGACCACCAAGAATAAAAGAGAACCCGGATGTTTTAATTCCAAACTCACTTTCTCTTCCACCGAAATCAGCTACATCATAAGGAGTCCAGCCATTGGGCTGTTCATTAAACCCTACACCTCCGACAGTAAATACAACATCATTGCTTCTTTCGGCTGCATGATTAACGAATGAACGTCTTAGTAAATACGATAACTTAAAATCATAAAAAGTATTCTCGGATAATGCATGTGAAACATTAAGAGCAAATTGATTTCTGTAACGATCTGCAATTGAACGCATTGCCTGATAGTATTTAGTCAATGGGTATTGCATACTATATATAGCTTGCTCGACAGAGGTAACTGAGACTTGAGGAGTATTATAAGTTGTAGTCGATAAGTTTTGCTGATACGTACCTTGAAGATTTACTTTCATCCCCATCATGGGATTAAAAGTAAGTTTCCAAAACCAGTTCATATCTTCATAATGATCTCTTGACAAAGGAATTGCGAGCATATTGTATTCATATCTCCAACTTGTAAAGAAGCGAAGATTAGCATCTTTACTGATATAATCGAATAGAGGTACCGGACCACCTACTGTTGCATCAACAATATAATCGGGTTTATTCCCATACTTTCTTTCTCTATGCTGATATTTCCATACTTCCTGAGCTTGCTCAGGTGTAAATCCATAAGTTGTATCATGGGCAGCAAATTGCTCCCAATAACTATCGGGTTTACCTTCCGCATGAATTCCATCAGGACCAAATAGAGCATCATCATAACCATATAATAACCATTCAGGCGCTGATGTTTGATCAAAAACTGAAGCTCCAAAATGTTTTCTTTCTGCCGGGCTATATTTTACGTCTGCACTAAATGTATATTTATCAGTTCCATCTTTTGTAACTACGTTAATTACGCCTGAACGAATATTTCCATATTCAGCATTAAACCCGCCGGTTAAGATTTCCGCAGCTTTAAGAGAACTCATATTGAAATTCGTTAAAGAACCGGACGATAATGCCTCGGTTACATTAAGTCCATCCACGAATACACCAACACCAGTACCACCACGTATTGATAATTCATTTGTTATCTGCTCTTGAGAATCATTTGTTCTCTGCTGATAAACTGTACCTGGCTGAAGGTTTAATAGATTGTTGAAATTAATAATCGGCAGAGACTCAACCTCCGAAATTTCTATATCTCTTTTGCTCGAAGAAACATCCAATGCTATCGGAGGTCTTTTTGCTCTAACTACTACCTCCTCACCCAAAGCGATTGCAGTTTTTTGCAATTCGACATTTATATCAGTAGTTCTATCAATTATTATTTTTACATCCTCAACCACTACAGTTTGGTAACCGATATAAGATATCTTCACTTTATACGTGCCGGGAGTTAGTCCTATTATAGTAAACCTTCCGTCAATATCAGAAGCGGTACCTGTTTGAGTTCCAAGCACCATAATATTAACACCTATAAGTGGTTCTCCATTTTCGGCATCTTTTACCGTACCTACAATTTTACCCGTATTGCCTGCAAGTAGCAAAGTATGGTTTACTAGTAAAAATAATATAATATAAATTATTTTTGTAAAACTTTTACATCTAAAATGATTTGCCATTTTCAAGCACTCATTAAATTTGAAATTCATTAAAAAATAGAAGTGAGACCCAATTTAATTGGGTCTCACGGAATTATAATTACTTTATTAACAACATCTTTTTAGCTGAAGTAAATGAACCTACCTGAATACGATAGATATACATTCCACTTGCAAGTTCTTTTGCATTGAAATTAATTTGATGACTTCCAGCAGATTTAATTTCATTTACTAATGATGCTACTTCCTGTCCAATCATATTAAATACTTTTAAGGTAACAACGCCTTCTTGAGGTATATTATAAACTATCTTTGTTGTTGGGTTAAAAGGATTTGGATAGTTCTGGCTTAATTCATATCGTGAAGGAATAATTCCATTATCTTCAACACTTGTACCCGGATCATTAACCAATTCCAATTTTACATCGTCAATTCCGTAAGAAGCTTCAGGAGCACCATCGGCACCATGAATTACAATAACAGCTTGAATGTATGCAGTCCCTTCAGGCAATTTCTGTTCATTTGAATATTGAGCCCATTCTGTTGTTACTGAATCAGGGAAAATTTCCCAATACTGAAATGTTGAGCCAGTAATACTCTTTGCGGATATTTTTAATGCTGCAAAGTTTGCACCCGGGAAAGCAGGTGATAAATCTTTGAAATATGAGCTAAATTTCCATGTCTGTCCTTCTTTTGCAGGGAATGAATTTTGATACAATAAATAATAACCGCCTAATGTGCTTGTACATTTAACCCAGTTTACACCACTATGTGCGGTAGCCATATCACTCTTAAATTCAATACTTGCACCTGTTTGCGCATAACCTATCCAGCCAACAGGGACACCATTTTCAGTTGCACCTTGTTCAAATCCCGGATTAGCTAAATAGTTAGAAGTATCTTTAACTGATTCCACTAATTCTAATCTTACATCATCAATTCCGTAAGAAGCTTCAGGAGCACCGTCAGCACCATGTATAACAATAGTAGCTTGCATAAAACCAGCACCTTCAGGCATTGTCTGTCTATTAGAGAACTTTTTCCAATATGAA
>JBAYVI010000055.1:0-18829 GCA_041674625.1 Melioribacteraceae bacterium
AGCATGGTTCGATGATATTGCACTCACCGAAGTAACAGATATCAGCGAATATATACCGTTAGAAACAGTTAAATGGCATGGACCTGCATTTCGTTATGAAGATAAAGGATGGATTTTTGTTCACATAGAAGGTAAGCCATACCAAAGAGGATTTCAATACGGTTCACTTCTCGCTGATGATATAAAAATGTTTATAGAAAAGTTGGCAACAAACTATAACTCATCCGAACCGCGTCAAGAATGGCAGCGTCTTCGCTTTGAAACCGATGCGATCTTTCTTAGAAAATATGAAGAAGAATATTTAACTGAAATGAAGGGAATCGCCGATGGTGCGGCAAAAGCTGGTGCTAAGGTATTCGACCGTCCGATTGATCTTCTTGATATTGTTGCAATAAATTCATCAATCGATTTAGATTACGTTCAAGATGCTCTCCGCATCACACCTAATCCTCTTTCGGGAAAAAGTTTTCTCTCCGAAGAAGATGATCTTTTAGTAAAAGAAAGATTGCATAAATGTTCTGCTTTCTTAGCAAATAATTCAGCTACTAAAGATGGAAGAATTGTTTATGGTCAGATTTTTATGTGGGGCGGTTATACCGGCTATCATTGGAATGTAATTGCAGATATAGTCCCTTCCGAAGGAAATCGATTAGTTTATCAAACTTATCCGGGCGGCATTCATTCCGGAGCGGATTTCTATATGAATAGTGCCGGTATTATGCTTGGCGAAACAACTGTTCAGCAGACTCCTTATAATCCTGATGGCATTCCACAATCAAATCGTATTCGTAAAGCAGCTCAATATGCTAATTCCATTGATGACGTTGTAAAAATTATGACAACAAAAAACAATGGCATGTACACGAACGATTGGCTCCTTGCAGATGTTAAGAAAAATGAAATCGGAATTTTACTACTCGGAACAAATACACATAAACTATGGCGAAGCAGCAATAACGATTGGTATAATGAGGCAAAGGATTTTTATTTTAGTGATAATAACAATAAGGAACTCGAAGTAAGAAAAGAATATATCCACAATCCTGATGATGCACCGAATGATATAGTATTTCGTCCCGTTAATCGCGATCTCGCATTCTGGGATTTTTATCAGAAAAATTATGGCAATATAGATCAGACTGCCGCATTTAATCTTTGGAATTCATCACCCATTAATAGACCACATGCATGCGATGGAAAAATAACAACATCCGAAATGGCTGAACAATTGGTATTTTTTGCTCATCAAGGTAAGGTTACATTAAGAGAACAATTTATAAATGAAAATGGAAGAATGCCCGATCTCCCTAATGCTTATTCTCGTTTTACTTTAGGATATGCAGTAGCTTCCCCGATTTATATTGCTGATCAATTAAAAGCACTGAAAGAAAAAGCACCGAAAAACAAGGAAACAAAAGAGCTTTTAAATAATCTAAATGAAGTAAAAGATGTTTATTCATATGATAAAGAATCTCTTTGGAAAGGAACAGTTTTCCCTGCAAGCAATAAGGAAAATTGGTATGTAAGTGCAGCTGCTGCTTATTACTACACACTAAAACAGATGCCGGCAAAACAGGATGTGGCTTTTAATTATCTAAGAGATGAGCTTACTGAATTAAACTACCGACTTCTTTATGTTACTAACCGAGAAGGTGCAATCGCTCCTGTTGATGCTAAACAAGTGTATGATAAATATAACAATTATCAGATTCCGCGTATTAAAGGAACGTTTCTATTACATCAATTACGTTTGAAACTCGGTAATAAAAAATTCCCTGAGTTTATGAATAAAATACAAACTGATTTCAAAGAGAAAAACATTACTAATCAAAAATTTATTGAGTATGCTGCTAAAGCAGGAGTAAATGAAGAATTTATTTCGCAATGGATTAATGGAACAGAATTACCAAATTTTTCCACCGAAGTAAAAATTGAAAATAACGACAGCAAATGGAAAACGGGAATTAACATTAAACAAACCAGTAAAGTATTTAATTTATTCTTCACGGTTTCTATCGAATTTGAAAAAGAAAGAATAGTTAAATTAATCGAATTAAAGAATGCTGAAAATAATTTTGAATACTCTTTTGATAACAAACCGCTTTCAGTTACTGTAAATGCAGGGAATGACGTACCTGTAAACAGAACAAATTACTTTACGTATTCCAATTTCTTTGATGACTATTCAAATACAGTTATTGTTTATGGCACTAAACAACAAATAGAAGCAAACCATACTATTGCATTACGATACCAGAAAATGGTTGCGGATCGTTTCACTGAAACATTCCAGCCGATTAAAAAAGATAGCGAAATTGATGAATCGGAACTAGCAAAGAACGATATTATCATACTTGGCGGCGTTTCTGAAAATACGCTTACAGAAAAATTACTAAGCAAACTTGGAATTACTAACGGAAAATATTTCTTTGAATGGGATGGTAATACATATAACAATAATGATGATGGACTTTATCTAACATATCCAAATCCTTATAACTCTGCAAAAACGCTTTATCTATTTATTGCAAATAGTGCGCAACAATTATATCAGATGACAAAGCGTCACCAATCGATGCCCGCTTTTGCGCTATTCAAAGGGGATAAAATAGTTAAGAAAGGATATCATACTAATTAATTATGTTGACTAAAGAAAAGATTAAATATTATTCTTCGCTTTCGGGCAAAAAAGGAAGAGCATCCGAAAAGAAATTTTTGGTTGAAGGAAAAAAGTTAATTTTAGAAGCACTTAATTCCGGCTTTGAGCCGGAATTGATTATTCTGTCAAATGTGTTTGAGCAAAACGAATTTGAGTATATAAATAATCTCGGAAGAAAATATTCCATTAATCTACAAGTTGTAAAGGACAACGAATTAGAAAAAATCGCAGATACCAAAACTCCGCAGGGAATAATTGGGATCTTCTTTGAGAAATCCTCACATAAATCTGTATCAAGTTTATTCGGCAATATCATAGCTTTTGAAAACATCAATGATCCGGGGAATATGGGTACAATGATTCGCAATTCCGATTGGTTCGGTTTTGAAAATATTTTATTAAACGAAACATGCACGGAAATTTTCAGCCCCAAAACAATCCGTTCAAGTGCCGGTTCAGTTTTCCATCTTAATATTATTCGTTCTTTTTCATTTGTAGATGATTTGGTGAAATTAAGAAGTGCGGGTTATTCGATTTTTACAGCAGATATCAAAGGAAATGATCTCTATGGATATGATTTCCCTGAACGTACTATAATTGTTTTCTGCAATGAAGCTAATGGACCGAGTAGTGAGCTATTAAAAATTACAGATGATAGAATCAATATCAAGAGATTCGGGAAAGCCGAATCCCTTAATGTAGCTAATGCAAATGCGATTATACTCTCTGAACTAAGAAGGAAGATATAATTAATTTTTAAATATTCTTCCTAAGGTAAAAACTGAATATTCAGATTTATATTTCTGCAATAGATAGAGATAGCCAAATTATTTCATTAGGATCATTTTCTTTACTTGAGAAAAGCTATTTGTTTTGAGACAGTAGAAATATATTCCGCTTGATACCAAACTGCCAAAAGAATCTTTTCCGTTCCATGTTACTCTTTGTCTTCCAGCATTTTGATAACCCTTGACTAATACATTCACTAATTGACCGATAGAATTATAGACTTCGAGTTTTACGTTACCTTCTATTGGAAGAGCGTACTCAATTGATGTTGTTGGATTAAAAGGATTAGGGTAGTTTTGCAATAACTCATAGGATTCAGGAATTTCATTTACGAAATTATGAATTACTTTAACCGGAAAATCTGCGATATGGGATAAAACATAACTTGCATAATTTCGCAAAGTGTCGATAGCTTCAAGATTATTAGTACCTTCTTTTCCACCCGCTGCTATTTGTGCAATTATTATTGACACTCTTTCACCGGGATATAATATGTTATTTAATTTAGCAGATAGACCAATGTTTCTATTTCCCGGATAAAATTCTTCACCGTCTAACCAGCCGGTATGAGAAACAGGATCACCAGATAAGGGAAAAGATGTCTCTCCGCCACCGTATTGTGCAGGTATTTTATATCTACTTCCATCTTTTAGTTTACCCTGCATTAAATTATAAAGATGGAGTGAACCGGAACAACTACCCATTTCAGGAAAACCATATACAGAATCAGTATTTATGAAGAAATTAAAGAATACGTCCTGTTTATCAAGTATTAAATATCCTAATGCATAAGGAGTATTACCTAATGCTTCGTCCTCTGCTTTTGAATTGTAACAATATGCCAAATTTAATGTTGAATCTGAACCAACAAGATCATCTCCCCCCTCTCCAATATTTGGGTTTGATAAGATGCCACAATATAAATCAGTAATATTTTCCTTCCCCTTATTTAAAATGGTATATTTTCTGAAAACAATATTCTCCAATATGGGACGATTAACGTAATTCCATATTGTTAGATCAACATCAACATTTAACTGATTGCTTCCAAAAGTTTTTTGAATCAAATTCTCATTTGAATCATCCATCTTAAACCATATTGTTTGAGCTGCCCCTTTAATGCCCGGAATATCTATTTCCGGATCATAAATCATATTGCCATCTACGTCTTCAAAAGGAGCACCATTTTCAGCATCCCAGTTACTCCAAGCTGTTTGATATTTTGTTCGAATCTCCTCTTCATTTCCTTCACCATCATTTATCTCCGCAGTTAAATCCCCATTTTTAAAATCTCTTCTTACTCTAAGAATATTTTTTGAATTAACCATTCCGGTTTTAAATGTGGTTCCTGCAAGCCTGACTTCTCCATTAATTTTCCCTCCAATAGCCAATCCAGACCACCATATTGCTGTATAAGGATTATTTTTAGGATAATGAAAACCCTTTACTCCATCAAAATTATAATCAGAGAGTCCATTGTTTATATAACTACTGGAAATATTACTCTGATTAAGTCTCGAAAATTCGTCAGGAGTATAATCTTGACCTATAATCAAGATCGGCAAGAATAGAATTACAAAAGAAAAATATTTCATAATTTCAGTTTTCTATTATTTAGTTAATCATACCATAAATATAATTTAACAATATATTTATTAAGAAAATAGTGTCAATATTTTTATCTTTTTTTCATGCCGATTTATTATGATATAATGAAAACGAAGAGGTAAATTATTTATTAATTGATTTTGAGAAGACAAAATCTATTGAAGATATTTTATGAAATATGTAAAGTTATATCACTCTTCGAAAGAATATTAATTTCACGATTTACCAAAAGAAATGAGTTTTTAATCGATGAGTTTGTAGCCGATTCCGTGAACGGTAATTATTATTTTGGGATTGGTTGGATCGTGTTCTAATTTTTGTCGAAGTTTTACAATAAAATTATCGATGGTGCGAGTTGTTATAAATCCCTCTTGTCCCCACACATCTTTTAATAATTCATCGCGGCTTACGTTACTATTTCTTCGCTCCCATAAATATTTAAGGAGTTCAAATTCTTTATGGGACATTGAAATCGGCATGTTTTCTTCGCTAGCGTTATACGTCTTAAAATTTACAGCTAATCTACCGATAATAATTTCAGCAATATGGTCTGCTGAATCCGAAATCTCATCCGAATTCCAAATACCCGATGAACCGGAAGCTGGCTTCGAAAAATCCAACGAATCTGAACTACCCAACACACTTGAAAATCCTGATGAACCTGAAACGCCAGACCTTCTTGAAAGACCTGATAAATCCGAACCATTTGATACTCTCGCGATACCTAATGAATTCGAACTTCTCGAACCACCTTCCGCATTTGCTGTAACTTCGCTTCTTCTTAAAACTGCTTTTACTCTTGCTAAAAGCTCTCTTAAACCAAATGGTTTTGGTATATAATCATCAGCTCCAAACTCAAGTCCTAAAACTTTATCGATCTCCTCCCCTTTAGCAGTAAGTAATATAATCGGTACGTTATTTTTTTCGGCTCTTACTTTTTTACATAGATCAAAACCATTCATCTTGGGCATCATTACATCCAACAAAACGAGGTCATACTTACCATTCAAGATTTTATTGAATCCATCCTCGCCATCGCACGCTGTTTCCACTTCATAACCCTCAAACTCAAGATTATCTTTCAACCCTGAACGCATATTCGGTTCGTCATCTACAATTAATATTTTATACATACTTTTAATCCTCCTCCAAAGGGAATAAAATTCTAAACTTACTTCCTTTAGACGTATCACTTTCCAATTCGATTTTCCCTTTATGTCCATCTACAATATATTTAACTAAAGCTAATCCGATCCCCGTTCCTTTGGTATCGTGGACTAATCCTTTAGCAGCTCTATAAAATTTATCGAAAATTTTTGATTGCTCATCTTGTGATATACCAATTCCGCTATCTTCAATTTCCACAAATCCAAATTGATTAACAACTCCGGTTCGTAAAATTATTTTTTTAATTTCATTACTATACTTACTGGCATTATCAATTAGATTTACAATCACTTCCGAAATAGCTTCTTTATCGCCGCTTATTAAAACCTCACCACCCGAAACAAAAGTGAACTCAAATTCTTTGTTTTGTAAATGATGCAAATAGGTTTCATAAATCTTCTTTGCCGAGTCATTCAAATCAATTTTTTCAAAAACAAAATTTCTTTTGCCTGCTTCAAGCTTTGAGAAACTTAAAATACGATTTACGATATTACTTAAACGATTTGTCTCGCCACTAATGATCGAATAATACTCTTTCTTTTTCACTTCTGATTTTATCCGATCCATTTCCAAAGTCTCGGCGTACATATTAATAAGTGCGAGCGGAGTACGAAGTTCGTGCGACACATTTGAAACGAAATCAGATTTTATTTGTGCCAATTCCATTTCGCGTTTGATGTTTCGGTAAACAAAGAATACACCGATAGACATTAATAATCCCAATGCGACAATAAGAGCAATATTAGTGTAAACACGAGAATGTATAATCTCTTCTAAAGTCCCCCCTTTTACACTCATAGCTAATTTATAGCGGGAAATGAGCCAAAAATTAGCCGACTGTTGTGCTTTTTCTATCTTAAAATTTTCAGTAGAATAAATTGTTTCCCCGGAATGAAAAACTCCAACATCAAATTTATCAGAGGCAATGGAACGTATCCTACCAGAGAGATTCTTCGTAACAAAATCTTTTTTGTTTAATTGAAATACACAAATCTTATCATTATTTGTAACAAATAGAAGAAGAACATCGTCACCAAAATCGATCGATTCCATCTTTTGATAATTTTGATTTTTATAAATAAAAAATCTTCTTACGAGATTAATATTATTTTTAATTATCTTTCTAATTGAATCCAAATCAGAAAACTTAGCAGCAGTTAATGCGTCTAATAACGTATCAGCTAATACAATATTTTTTACCGATTGGGTAATCGGGAGATATTTATTTAAAGAATTTTGAAGTAGCTTCTCGTCTTTATTTTGTCTTATTATATCTTCTGTCTTAAATATCCAACTGCGGACGATATCGTCTGAATATTGATTAATTGAGAATATTATCGCATCTAATTGTTTATTGTAAATATCTTGAATAATCTTTTCATTCTTATTTAACGATAAGTATTCGTTAATCGAAAAAAAGATTATTGGAAAAAGAGAAATTACCGCTAATATTATTGCGATTTTTTTAATTGGTTTGTTCATTACGAGGTAATATGTTTAAACAGTTATCCATAACAAGCAGAAAAATATCAAATTACTTACATCCCACCAAACAAAAATTCAACTCATTTATAAAAGGTTACAATATGAAAAAATTATCACTATTAATGGTAATGCTTTTTGTTTTCCTATCAATCCCCATAAAGGCACAATTGCCGGCAAAGCTGATTCAGTTTCCGGATGTCTCGGCTACACAGATTGTATTTTTATATGGAGGTGATTTATGGCTTGCTTCCAAAGATGGAGGCATGGCTTATAAATTGACTTCCCCGAAAGGACAGGAAGTATTCCCAAAATTCTCCCCTGATGGAAAAACCATAGCATTCAATGGAAATTATAGCGGCAGTATGGATATTTTTACAATCCCAACCGAAGGTGGAATTGCCAATAGAGTTACTCATCATGGAATGAGCGAACGAATGTTAGATTGGTATCCCGATGGAAAAAATATTCTTTATTCTTCGGCAATGGAAAGCGGCAAACAGCGCTTCAATCAATTGTATAAACAGCCATCCGAAGGCGGACTACCCGAAAAATTAGAACTTCCTTATGGCGAAATTGCTTCAATTTCATCTGATGGGAGCAAATTAGCATACACACCAATCACAAGAGCTTTCCGAAACTGGAAAAGATATAAAGGCGGTATGGCTCCTGATATTTGGTTATATAATTTTAAAAATAAAACCGCAGAAAATATTACAAATAATATTGCAAACGATGAATTTCCTATGTGGTTTAAAAATAAAATTTATTTTCTTTCCGATAGAGGTAAAGAAAATAGAGCAAATATTTATTCTTATGACTTAGCGACAAAAGAAACCAAACAGATTACAAATTTCAAAGATTTCGATATTCATTACCCATCAATGGGTCCGAGCGATTTAGTTTTTGAAGCTGGTGGAAAACTTTATTTACTTTCACTACCGGACGAAAAACTTAAAGAAGTTAATATAAATGTAGTAACAGATGGTATTACATTAATGTCGAAGGCAGTAAATGCGGCGAGCCAAATTCAGAATGCAGATATCTCTCCTGATGGAAAGAGAGCCTTGATTACAGCACGCGGCGAAGTATTTAATGTGCCCGCTGAGAACGGTGCAATTATTAATGAAAGTCAAAGTCCCGGTTCATTCGAAAGATACGCTTCTTGGTCACCTGACGGGAAATATGCCGCTTATTGGAGTGATGCTTCAGGCGAATATGAAATCACAATTAAAAATCTAACCACAAACGAACCTGCAAAAAAAGTATCTTCATATGGTGCTGGATTTAGATATAATCTTTATTGGAGTCCCGATAGCAAAAATCTTTGTTTTGTAGATCAAACAATGATGATAAATGTATATAATATTGAGAAAAACAAAAACACAGAAATCGAAAAACAGCGCAGTTTATTTGAAGGTGGGTTAGAAAATTTCTCTGTCTCTTGGTCATCTGACAGCAGATATTTTGCATTCGTAAGAGAACTTCCTAATCATTTTAATGCTGTTGCTTTATATGATACAAAAGAAAATAAAATTCATCAAGTTACAAGTGGATACTATTCTGATACCAATCCTACATTCGATCCGGATGGAAAATATCTTTATCTATTAACAAATAGAAATTTCGATCCGGTTTATAGCGATTTTGAAGGAAGCTGGATTTATCCTAATTCAACACAAGTTGCCGCAATATCATTAACGAAAGATATACCTTCTCCTATCGCACCGAAGAATGATACGACTGCAGTAAAAAAAGATGAACCAAAGAAAACCGATGATAAAAAAGATGACAAGAAAGACGAGAAGAAGAAAGATGAAGTAAAAGAAGTGAAAATCGATTTTGATGGAATTGAAAGCAGATTAGTTCTTTTACCTGCTTCAGCCGGCAATTATAATTCGCTCAATGCGGTTTCAGGTAAAGTAATCTATACAAAAGCACCAAATTCCGGTTCGGGTGAGAAATCAAGCGCAGTAAAGTATTATGATCTTGAAAAAAGAGAAGAGAAAACAATATTATCAGATGTAAACGGATATAAACTTTCTGCTGATGGTAAAAAATTACTCGCAATGAAAGGAAATTCATTTTCGATCGTGGATGTAGCCCCAGATCAAAAATTGGATAAAAAACTTCCGACAACTCAGCTTGAATTTACTGTTACTCCGAAAGAAGAATGGAAACAGATATTCAATGATGTTTGGCGACTCGAAAGAGATTTCTTCTATGATAAAAATATGCACGGAGTTGATTGGAAGTCAATGAAAGTTCAATATGGCAACTTAATCGATAATTGCATAACAAGAGAAGATGTAAATTTTGTTGTCGGTGAATTGATTGCCGAACTCAATGCATCACATACATATAGAGGTGGTGGAGATCAAGAATATCCTGAAATGAGAAAAACGGGTTATCTTGGTATCGATTGGGCAGTAGAAAATGGTGCATTTAAGATTAAAAACATAGTAGAAGCAGCCCCTTGGGATACAGAAGTCCGTTCCCCGCTTGCTGAATCAGGAGTAAAAGTAAAAGAAGGTGATTATATCCTCGAAGTAAATGGCGTTAAGCTTGATACTAAGAACGATCCTTGGACTAATTTCGACAATCTTGCAGGTAAAACTATTGAACTAACTGTAAATTCAAAACCATCATTAGATGGGAGTTGGAAAGTAATCGTTACAGCATTAGATGATGAAACTCGTTTAAGGAATCTTGCATGGATTGAACATAATAGAAAAAGAGTTGATGAAGCATCTAATGGAAAAGTTGGTTACATTTATGTGCCTTCTACCGGAACTGATGGTCAGAATGAACTCGTAAGACAGTTTTATTCACAGACGAATAAAGAGGCATTAATTATCGATGAAAGATTTAATAATGGTGGACAGATTCCTGATCGATTTATCGAACTCTTGAACAGAAAACCATTAGCATTTTGGGCAGTTAGGGATGGCGATACATGGCAATGGCCTCAAACGGCTCACTTTGGACCGAAAGTTATGCTAATTAATGGTTGGAGCGGTTCGGGTGGAGATGCATTCCCTGATTTCTTCAAAAAATCTAAGCTCGGTCCATTAGTAGGCATGAGAACATGGGGCGGATTAATCGGTATTTCAGGTGCTCCCGGATTAATAGATGGAGGCAGCATTACTGTTCCTACATTCCGCATGTATGATCCTGATGGTACTTGGTTCAAAGAAGGTCATGGTGTTGATCCTGATATTGAAGTAATTGATGACCCTACTCAAATGGTTAAAGGAATTGATCCACAACTTGAAGCTGGAGTTAAGGAAGCATTAAGATTAATTAAGGAAAATCCATTTGTTTATCCAAAACATCAGGATTACGAAAAGAGATAGGGTAACAATAAATATATTTTTCAAAAAACATGGAGTATTTAATGCGACTAAAACAGATTATCTTTTTCTTGATGCTTATTCCTCTATTAGTCTTTGCTCAAAAGAAAGATGATAAAAAGGATGAAAAGAAAGACCCGATTAATTCGGGTTTAATTAGCGGATTGAAATTAAGAAATATCGGACCTGCATATTGCTCAGGTAGAATTGCAGATTTTGCAGTTAATCCGGATGACATTAATCAATACTATGTAGCCGTTGCAAGTGGCAACGTATGGAAAACAGATAATGCCGGTACAACCTGGAAGCCGATAGCAGATACAATCGGTGCATACTCAATCGGCGTTATAAAGCTTGATCCAACAAACTCAAACGTTGTGTGGGTAGGAACCGGTGAGAACAATCATCAGCGTGCACTTGGATATGGAAGCGGGGTTTATAAATCACTTGATGGCGGACAGTCTTGGACAAACATGGGACTTAAAGATTCACGTCAAATCGGTGGTATAGTAATCGACCCACGTAATCCAAATTTAGTTTATGTAGCAGCCGAAGGTTCTGTTTGGGGACCAGGCGGCGAGCGTGGTCTTTATAAATCTAATGACGGTGGAAAAACTTGGAAAAGAACGCTTTTCGTAAGTGAGAATACTGGAGTTAATAATGTAGTTATGGATCCTCGTTTCCCGGATATTCTTTATGCAACCACCGAACAACGTAGAAGACATGTATTTACTAAAATTGGCGGCGGACCGGAATCTGCAGTTTATAAATCAGTAGATGGTGGAGAAACATGGAATAAATTAACTAAAGGAATTCCATCAGCAGATAAAGGTGGAATGGGAATTGCAATCTCACCTGTTAATCCTGATTATGTTTATCTAATTATAGAAGCCGCAGAAGATGAAGGAGGTTTCTTCCGTTCGACTAACCGCGGCGAATCGTGGGATAAAATGAGTGATTATGCTTCGTCAGGTCAATATTATAACGAAATCTATTGCGACCCTAAAGACGTTGATAAAGTAGTTTCTGTTGAGACCGTTACTAAATATACTTTAGATGGTGGAAAAACATGGAAGCCACTCGGCAATGAATATCGCCACGTTGATGATCATGCTTTCTGGGTTAATCCAGATAATACTAATCATTTCTTAATCGGTGGCGATGGTGGTATCTATGAATCTTACGATAACGGAAAGACTTTTGAGTTTAAGTCCAATCTTCCTGTTACTCAATTCTACCGTGTAAATGTTGATAATGATTTACCATTTTATAATGTTTATGGTGGGACACAAGATAATAGCAGTATGGGCGGACCTTCACGTACAATCAGCGAAGCTGGAATTGTAAATTCTGATTGGTGGGTTACTCAAGGCGGTGATGGTTTTTGGACTGCAATCGACCCTAAAAATCCCGATATCGTTTATGCAGAATCTCAATATGGTGGAATGGTTCGTTACGACCGTAAAAGCAGTGAAGCGATCGATATTCGCCCTGAACCTCGCAAAGGAGAAGAAACATATAAATGGAATTGGGATACACCTTTATTAATTAGTCCACATAATAATTCCCGCATTTATACTGCCGCAAATAAAGTATTCAGAAGTGATGATAGAGGAAATACCTGGGATGTAATCAGCGACGATTTGACTACTCAGACCGACCGCAATTCATTTCCAGTAATGGATAAATTCTGGAGCATCGATGCAGTTGCTAAAGATGTTTCGACTTCACCTTGGGGAACTATCGTTTCATTTGCTGAATCTCCGATTAAAGAAAATGTATTATTTGTCGGTACAGATGATGGGTTAATTCAAGTAAGTTCAGATGCAAAAACTTGGAATAAAATTGAATCATTCCCCGGTGTTCCTAAAATGACTTATGTAAGCGATATATATCCATCTCGTTTTGATGAAAATATCGTCTTCGCATCTTTCAATAATCTAAAAAGAGATGACTTCAAACCATATCTATTAAAGAGCAGCGACAAAGGAAAAACTTGGGTATCAATTTCGGGCAATCTTCCAGCTAATGGCTCGGTTCATACGATTATTCAAGATTTCAAAAATCCCGATCTATTATTTGTTGGTACTGAATTTGGTTTGTTCTTCTCAGTAACTGGTGGTGATAATTGGGTTCAGATTAAAAATGGATTACCTGTTCAAGCTGTTAAAGACTTGGCTATTCAAGAAAGAGAATCTGATTTAGTCCTTGCTACTTTCGGCAGAGGGTTTTTTGTGCTTGATGATTATTCTCCTTTACGCGAACTCAATAAAGATTTCGTAAATAAAGATGCCTATATTTTCCCAATTAAAACCGGTTTAACCTACATTGAGAAAGGAAGTGTTTATGGTCAAGGACATCAACTCTTTAAAGCTCCTAATCCTGAGTTCGGTGTACCTTTTACATACTATATAAAGGACGTTCCTAAAACTCTTAAATCAATTCGTAAAGAGAAAGAAGAAGCATTATTCAAAGAGGGGAAACAGATTCAACAACCTTCTTATGCTGAACTTAAAGCTGAAGAATTGGAAAATGCTCCATATCTAATTTTCAAAATTGCCGATCAGGATGGTAACATTGTTCGTACAATTAATACCGCTGCATCTAAAGGAATTAAAAGAGTGGTATGGGATTTAGCTTATGAAAGCTTTTATCCGGTAAATGTAAAAGAGAATAAGTTCAATCCTATTGCAAAAGAAAATGGAAGTATGCTTGTTCTTCCTGGTAAATATACCGTTTCAATGTCGCTTGTTACTCGCGATGATGTTAAAGAAGTAGTAAGTAAAGTGCCTTTTGAAGTGGATGCATTAAATAATACTACACTCCCGACAAAAGATAAAGTTGAGATGGTTGCATTCCAAAGAAAAGCCGCAGAATTAGCTCGCAAAGTAATGGGTGCTGAAAACTTTACCAACGAACTCGTAAAGAAAATGGAATATATCAAACAAGCAATTAATAATTCTACTGATGCAACTGTTGGATTGATGAAAAAGGCTGAGGTTACTTATAAAACGTTGGATGAAATATTATTCGCATTCAACGGACAAAAAGCAAAAGCTAGTCTCGAAGAACTTCCTCCTGCACAAGCGCCATTAGGCTATCGCTTAAACAATTTGATTTATACGCAATCTCGTTCGACATCTGACGTTACTACAACTCAGAAGCGTTCTTATGAAATACTTTCTGAAGAATTTGCTCCTGTTTATAGTAAGATAAAAGATGCGGCTACCTCTATAAAAGAGTTAGAATTAGAGCTTGAAAAAATAAAAGCTCAATATACACCGGGGAGATTACCAGAATTGAAATAAGTAGGTATAAATTGAAAGTGTGTGTGTGAATAAAAGTGCCGGAGCAATCCGGCATTTTTTTATTTAAAATTTATTGTTTCTGCCAATTAATATTTCGTTTCAGATTCTTTTGAGCGGAATCATGATTATGTCTAAATATAGGTCCATATTAAATGCTACATAAAGACGTAATAGGGACTTATAAATGAAAAATATATTGATAGCAAACAAAATAATTCCCGTGGGACAATTCAAATCCGTATTGGCTAAATATCTCAAAGAAATTCAAAATAATCGTAATTATCTTATTATTACTCAAAATGGTAAGCCGGCAGAAGTGTAAATTTCTCCTTCTGAATTTGATTAATTAAGAGAAACTAAATTTTTCATTGATTCAATCTCACGAGGTTTATCTGATTCAGAAAAAGGGGACGTGCTCACAACCTCGCAACTAAAAAATGAATTACAAAAAATGCGTATTACTCAAGAAAAATGAAAATTTTCTGAACTAAGGAAGCTCTGCATAGTTTAAGAATAATTGGATCTTATATTTATAAGGACAATCAAATTACTGCCGTAAAGTTTGTCGATAAATTAATTTCCTCATAAATAGACTATATTACAAGTAGTCCGATTTGCTCCATTCTACTTTTTATTAGAGAAATATATTTCTCTTTCATTGTACCAGTTATAAAACTTTTATTAATTACCTTTTCCCAATCATTATAGACATTTGTAAATCTATTATAGATTGAGTTTCTTGATTTCTCGTTTATTCCAAATCGATCTGCAAGTGTATTGAAATCATTTTTTCTTAGGTGCGATTTCTTTCCATTAATAGTTAATGCGGTCTCTTCTTTATCAGCAGGCAAAAGTAATTTTACCGCCAATAGATCATATGCCGGACTTAACTTAATATCATCATATTCATCCCTCAATAAAGAAAAATTCTTTAAGTGCATATCAGAATTTCCTGTGAAAAAACAGAACAAAATAATTTCAAATAAATTAATCACATCATTGCCCGGGAAAGAAGAATATTTAAGAATTGCTTTACCAATTTTCTCAATCGAACTATTATACTTTCGTTCTGTCATTAATTCAAGTATTTGAGCGAAATCTTCCATATGTAATTTTCCGCTCGCTGTTCTATCAAATCTTTTATTGATATATGCTAATTCACCTGATTTCATGCGAATTAAAGAATGCGAGGCAGTATTAATTCCATATCCTTCGGATAATTTCATTGTCAGGTCTTCAAGCTCCGGCATCTCCGGATAATCACTATGAGGTGGTTTTAATATATATTGCCCCCAAAGACCAACAATCGTTAATCGAGGAGGATTGTCTTTCTCTTTTTTTAAGTCAAGTGATAACTTCGGCTGTACTCCGGTAACCACAACGCTCCTTTGAAGCATTTCAACTGCATATTTATTTATATCTGATAAAGAAAGTGAAAGCTCCGGCGGCTTTTCCATTCCAAAAAATTCCTTACTGCATTTAGAATGGTAATCAATTTCATTATCTTCGAGAGGATTGTAACAATACAAACATCTATTTTTCATTGACTAAATCCTCTTCTTTTATTACAGATACGGCTCCAATTGTTTCTTTGCAAAACATCAAAAGTAATTCCATGCGATCGCGAGTATTAATTTTCCAATTTTTTTTGGCAATTTCTAATATCCAACCTTCTGGTATCAAACCGTCGAAAAAAGGAAAAAGTAAAGCACTTTTATATTGCTCTTTTTTTAATGGAAGGGCTAAGCTAATCGGTCGAGAATTTTCCATTGCTAAATACTTCTCGTCGTAGATAAACGAGAATCCTTCTTCATCTTCTTTTATTATTCCGGCAAATAGATCTTTATAATACACTTTTCCGATTCTATTCATTTCTATCCTCCAATTCTAATTTTACAGGAGAAAGTTTATGACCAAAAAGAAATAGCACTTGGTTTACTTTATCTAATTGTAAAGTTTGTTTCCCCTGTTCCATTTCCCTTATAAATCGTAATCCAACTCCTGCACGTTCAGCAAGTTGAATTTGAGTTAATCCTAATCTTTTCCTCATCGTTTTTACAAAAGAGGAGATATTTTCATGCTTGTACATTTTTATACCCTTAAGGGTGTAATTAATTCGAGATACACAAATTTATAACCTTACGGGTATAATTACAAGTTAATTTATACATTTATACCCAAAAGGGTATAAATAGATAGCCATTTAAAGACAATAGCCCCGAAAGGGTATATTTTTATTGTTTTAATCGTAAAAATGAGTATAAAAAAAACCGTCCCAAATTTTGAGACGGTTTTAAATTTATTAATTATCCATCAGGAAAGAATTATCCTATCGTTGAATAATTAATCTTTCTTTCTTTTTTTTACTTGTCCGAAGCCGCTCTTGGATTTATCTGAATATTCTTCATTAACCCATACTTTTTTTTCGCTTTTCTTATCACCATAGCTATCGCCATCAGATTTTCTTTCGCGTGGTTTTCTATCACTCGCTCTACCGTATTTTTTATCACGGTCTCCGCCCGATCTGCTTCTTGAAGAACTATCGCCAAATCGACTTTCACGTGAACCAGATGATTTTCTATCGGAATATTTTCCACCCGATCTATCACTGCTTCCTCTATCTACACTTCCACTACGGTCTTCTCTTGAACTGCGACTTCCACTACGTTCGTCGCTTCTTCCACGACTTGAATATCCTCCACTTCTCTCAGAAGATCCGCTTCGACTTCCGCCCTCTCTCGGAGCACGACTTCCACCACGATCATCACTTCTTCCACGACTTGAATATCCACCGCTTCTTTCTGAAGATCCGCTTCGACTTCCGCCTTCTCTCGATGGACGACTATCTCGGTCACCATATTTACTTCTTCTTTCGCCTGATGATTCTCTCCTGCTTCCACCATCTCTTGATCCACGGTCTCTTGACGATCTATCTCCACCACGGCTAAATCCGCCGCTACGTGAGCTTCTTCCGCCTCTGCCACCGCTTTTTCTATCTCGTGTATTATCCCGACTCTTTGATTCTGCAATTTCTAAATTGACAACCCTGCCTTTAACTTCCATTCCTTCCATCGAATCCATCACCTGTTTTGAGAATGCTGAATCAACTTCAAAAAACGAAAATGTTTTAAGAATATCAATTTTTCCGATTTCAATGTTATTAACACCTGTTGACTGCGAAATCATTTTCATCAATGTCTGAGGAATTAGATTATCCATATTTCCAAGATTAATAAAAATTCTTGTGAATCCTTCCTGCGGTTGAACTTTTCTTTCCCCTCTTCCATCTGTTGGATTATTAAGGTCGGGCATCTTCTTATAATATTCAAGGAAACGATTGAACTCGACAGATACAAATTTCTTAATTAATTCTTCTCTATCAAGCCATTCAAGTTTTTTGAAAATATCCGGCAAGAGCGGATCGATTAATGTATAATCAACCTCCACTTTTTCCATTCTATCGATTTGATGAAATAACTGTTTTTCACAAATCTCGCCACCAAGAGGAACCGTCGATATGGTAAATTTCTTACCAAGCTGTTTCTCAATATGCTGAATTTTACTCTTCTCTTTTAGGTTGGTGATAATTATAGAAACACCTTTTTTGCCTGTTCTGCCTGTTCTACCGCTGCGATGTGTATAAGTATCTAATTCTTCCGGTAAATTATAATTAACAATATGAGTAAGATCATCCACATCTAGTCCACGTGCTGCAATATCAGTTGCTACAAGCAATTGCAAATGCTTAATGCGAAATTTATTCATTACCATATCTCTCTGCCCTTGCGATAAATCACCGTGCAGTGAATCGGCATTATATCCATCTCTAATCAATGAATCCGCAATCTCTTGAGTTTCTTTTCTTGTTCTACAAAATATGATACCATAAATATTAGGATTATAATCCACAATACGCTTAAGTGCGTAATACCTATCACGTGCTTGAACCATATAGCAAAGATGTTCAACGTTATCTGCACCCGAATTTTTTTTGCCGATTGTAATTTCTATCGGTTTAGTTAAAAATTTACGCGCAATATCATCTACACCTTTTTGCATTGTAGCAGAAAACAAAAGTGTTTGTACGTCTTCAGGAACTTCATTTAATATTATTTCAAGTTCATCTCTGAAGCCCATATTAAGCATTTCATCGGCTTCATCTAAAACAATTGTTTGTAGATTTGAGAGATCAACTATTCCACGGTTAATTAAATCAACTAATCTTCCTGCGGTTGCAGAAATGATATGTACACCTTTGCGAATTTTTTCTACTTGGCGATCAATACTTGATCCGCCAAATACGGCTGCAATCTTAACGTTAGGTTTATTCTTAGCAAAACTTGTTAAATCATCGAATATCTGTAAGCATAATTCTCGTGTCGGACTTAATATCAAGAATTGTATTTTATTTTTACTCGAATCTGTATTTTGAATAATTGGAAGACCAAAAGCCGCCGTCTTCC